>CANCGK010000032.1 GCA_947377595.1 bacterium
AAAGATGTTTCAGGTGATCCTCTTGCGCAAGAGCAAGAGGATTTAGCCGGAGCGGTTGTTCCTAAAATTGTTGAAATGAAAATAAGTTTTAACGTCCCACATAATGATGCAAAAAAAGAATATGTTGTATCTTTTTATATTCCATCAATGATCGAAACTCTTCCTAATACGATAAAAAAAATTCAAAAAACAGCGATATTACAAGATAATAACAGTGTGCCAGAAGGTAATAAATAATGATGATGCATCAACAACGCGGTTATATTTTATTCATTACTTTTTCAATGCTTGCTTTGTGTTCTGGGCTTGTTACGCTTTTTATCAGCAAAGGATTTGCGCATAAAAGATTTATGCAAATTGTGTCAGAACGACAAATGATGCAGCAATTTACTCGTTCAAATCTTGCATTAGCTCAAAGCTTTTTATCATTTTCGCTCGATGATATAAAAAATGGACAGGATGAAAAGCAGCAAAATAAGAATGAGGCTGCAGAGCAAGACAAAAATAAAGGTTTGCATAAAAAAATATTAGAAAAGATCCTACCTGTTGTAAATAAAACGCAAACCTTTATGATGAAAGAGCTTGTAAACGATTTTCCGGTCGTCATAAACTTGACCTTTTTTGCTGAATCAGGAAAAATTAATATCAATGGATTGTATGATCTAGTCAATAAAAAGTTTTATGACGAAGGTATTGAAGGTAAAGATAAAAAAGTTTTTGCTACGTGGTTGTTTGATACCATTGCAAAAAAAACAGGCAAGCCTTCATTGTTGCAACCTTTTGTAGAACATATGCAGCAAAGAAAAATACCATTTAATGATGTAACGCAATTACTTGAAATTAAAGAATTTAAAACGGTTTTTGATGCTGCGATTTTTTACCAGCAAGAAATTAAAAAAAATGATGATAAAAAACAATCAGCAAAATTATTTTTAACAGATCTTTTTACAGTTTGTTCTGAAAGTGATAGACTTCAACCCTGGTTGCTTTCTCGTTCAGTTTGTGTATTACTAGACATAGTTCAACAGGACAATCAGCAAAATAATACAGAAACGAAAGATGATAAAAAAATAGACCTATCATCTTTTAAAGAGCAAGCAGATTGGAAAAAAGATTGGGATGTGCATGTAAAGCCTTTGTATGCAGTAGCTTATGATAAATTACCGCAGCAAGTGCGATCTTTTTTTGAAGATCAATTTACTGCGACTGTTTTTTCGATTATGGTTACTGTTGCAAAACAATTAGAAAGTGATCAGTACGAAGAATCTATGCAAATGTATGCAATTTTAAAAGAAAAAAAATTGCCAGATGATTCGATTTCGTACGATGTAATAAAAATATATCAAGTCTAGGATTGGAGAAGACTTTGCAGATTAATACAGAGACAAAAGTAGGTATTTTTGTCGTACTTGCAATAGCGGTTTTCATGAGCATGATTCTAGGAATCGGAGCTTTTCGCTTAAGTTCATCAGGATATGTAGCTTATACGATACCATTTGATGATGTAGCGGGTTTATCTCGTAAAGCAGAAGTGAAAATGGCAGGTGTTAAAGTAGGCTGGGTGCAAGACCTTGTTTTGATACAACAATCTCATAAAGCTCGCGCAACAATTATGATTAATGAAAAATATAGATTGTATGATAATGCGTATGCTTTAGTTCGACAAGAAGGTTTGATTGGAACAAAATATTTAGAAATTATTCCTGGTGATCCATTATTGCCACAGTTACATCCAGGTTCATCTTTAGCTCAATCAGGTAGACAATCTGTTTCTATGGATGAATTATTATATAAATTTCAGAATATAGCGTCTCATGTTGAGCAAATTACTGATAGTTTAAAAGATGTGTTTGCAAGTACTGATCGTGATAATCAGTTGCAATCAACTATGAATAATATTGCTCTTGCAGCAGAAAAATTTAATAACATTGCAACATCATTAAGTTCTGTAACATCAAATAATGAAGAGCATTTGCATTCGTTAATTTCTGATTTTCAGCAATTTGCACGAACTCTTAAAGAAGATATGCCTTCGTATAAAGAAAGCATTGATCGATTGTCTTGCAACATTCAGGCAGACTTTAATACAATTTCTCAGCATTTAAGTAGTTCTGCAAGTTCTATCGATATTGCTGCTCAAGAGGCAACTCAAGGATTTGCAAGTGTTGCATCGATTATTGAAAAAATTGATGAAGGACGCGGTTTATTTGGTAAAATGGTCAACGAAGATGAATTGTATCATGATATTAAATCAACGGTTTCTGGTATTAAAAATTATTTAGCAAAATTTGAAACTCTTGGGATTGTGTTTGATTTCCACTCAGAAGGTATGCATCGACCTGTTGATAATTATGCATATGCCGATTCTAAAGGTTATTTTAATATTCGTATTCATACTTCTGATACTTTTTTCTATGTTGCACAAATTGTTGCATCTGAGCGAGGCTTTTTGAGTCGCAAATATGTGTTTGAAGAATATTTTGATCCAATGGGTCGACAACTTGATTATACAATTTTAGATGATTCAACAACTGACTTAGGAAAAGCAAATCAATTTGCATTTGCTCCTCAAAAATTAATTCGTGAACGATATCCGATAGCGTTTGGCTTTCAATTTGGGAAAATTTATAAAGATTTAGCATTTAGATTCGGATTGTTCGAAGGCGCATTTGGTGTTGGTGCAGATTATTACATTCCATTCTCAAATGATAAAATAGCATGGACTATGTCACTTGAAGCATTTGATTTTAAAGGTATTCAACGATTTGATATGAATGATCGTCGTCCTCATCTTAAATGGATGAACAGAATCTTCTTCTTGAATAATTTATATGTTGTCTTTGGTGCAGATGATTTTGTCAGTCAAACAAATGCTAATGCTTTCTGGGGACTTGGTATTCGATTTGGTGATGATGATATGAAGTATATCTTATCTAAATTTGGTTTATACGTTACGGTTTAGGTTGTCAGAATTATAAATTTCTCAAAAGGCTTATGGTGTATTTTGCAATAACATAAGCCTTTTTTTGCATTCTTTAAAAATATTTTTTAAGATTTCTTAACATTAAAAATAAAATAAATAGGATAGTGTTGTGCAAATTCATCAAGGTGTAAATTTTTCTATTTATTTTGGCGATCAAGAAGAATCGATAGCTTGTCATGAAATTTTTTCTCAGGAAAGAACATATAATTTAGAACTGATAGCGGATCGATTGCAAGTTACTCAAATTGCTTTATTATTACAAAATCATGGAATTGAAGGTGTAGATATTGCACGTCATGATAATCAAAGCTCTTTATTTTCTCAACCAGGTGATTATCTTGTTACACAACGCACATATTGTGGTATTGGCGTAGTAACAGCAGATTGTGTTCCCATTGTGTTATATGATCCAATAACTCATACAGCAGCGATTATACATGCAGGATGGAAAGGTTTGCTAGCAAATATTGTACAACAGGCTGTATACTTTATGGCAGAAAAGATGTTGGTGCAACGAGAATATTTACAAATGTATATTGGTCCTTGCGCGCTTTCATGTTGCTATCAAGTTCAACAAGATTTTATTGATCGATTTACAGAAAAATTTCAGGATGCGGCTTCTTTTTTTGTAAAAAAAGAAGATAAAATTTACTTTGATTGCATAGTTTGTATCAATGTTATTGCAAGAAATCTTGGCATCAAGCAAGAGAATATATACACTATGTATAATGTGTGTACAATATGTACTTTATCGTTCTGTTCGTATAGAAGACAAAAAGATAAAGCTCGTCGGCAAGTAACAATGATCAGCCTTTATTAAGCTGTTGTATAAGGATAAATTTTATGATAACGAATTTGCTCGCAAAAATATTTGGAACGGCTAATGATCGTGCTGTCAAAAACTTACAGCCATTAGTTGATATGATTAATGCATTAGAACCTTTAATGCAAAAATTGTCTGATCAAGAATTACAAGAATTATCAAAAAAACTTAAAGAGCAAGCTCATGCTGGCCAAACATTAGATTCTCTTTTACCGCAAGCTTATGCGCTTGCACGAGAAGCTTCTTGGCGTGTATTTGGTATGCGACCTTTTGATGTGCAATTGATGGGTGGTATTGTTTTGCATCAAGGTAAAATTTCTGAAATGAAAACCGGTGAAGGTAAAACTTTAACCGCGACATTGCCATTATATTTAAATGCATTATCTGGTAAAGGTGCTCATTTAGTAACGGTGAATGATTATTTAGTAAAACGAGATTCATCTTGGGCAAAGCCATTGTATGATTTTCTGGGTGTTTCTGTTGCTGCATTAACAAATGATATGCATGATCACGAAAGAAAATTAGCGTATCAAGCAGATATTTTATATGCAACAAATAATGAGCTTGGGTTTGATTATTTGCGTGATAATATGAAATTTCGTTACGAAGATTATGTGCAACGTCCATTAAATTTTGCAATCATTGATGAATGCGATTCAATTTTAATTGATGAAGCTCGTACCCCATTGATTATTTCTGGTGGTATGGAAAGTAGTTCTAATTTATATCATGCAGCTCAACGAGCAGTGGCTCATTTAGAGCGTGGCGTTGATTTTGAACTTGATGAAAAAGAACGTTCCGTCATGTTGACAGAAGAAGGTCATGATAAAGTCGAAAAACGTTTGCAAGTGATGAATTTGTATGCGATCGAAAATGTTAATATTTTGCATCATGTCTTACAAGCGTTGAAAGCAAATATTATTTTTAAACGTGATTTTGATTACGTTGTTCGTGATGGACAAGTATTAATTGTCGATGAATTCACTGGTCGTATTTTATCAGGACGTCGTTATAGTGATGGTTTACACCAGGCTATCGAAGCTAAAGAAGATGTTGAAATCGAAAATGAGACTCAAACTCTTGCATCAATTACTTTGCAAAATTTCTTTAGATTATATAAAAAACTTGCAGGTATGACAGGTACTGCAATGACAGAAGCTGAAGAATTTATGAAAATTTACAGTTTAGATGTTGTTGCAATTCCGACGCATAGAAGAATGATTCGTCAGGATAAAGACGATTTAATATTTTTAACAGAAAAAGCAAAATTTGCAAAAATAGCAAAAGATGTTATCGAGCGTCATGAAAAAGGACAACCAGTTTTAATCGGTACGGTTGCTGTTGAAAAATCAGAATTGCTTAGTCATGTGTTAACGCAAGCTGGCATTCCTCATAATGTTTTAAACGCAAAAAATCATGCTCGAGAAGCTGAAATTATTGAGCATGCAGGTCGTTTTGGTGCAGTGACTATTGCAACTAATATGGCTGGTCGTGGGACTGATATTAAATTAGATCCTCAAGCTTTACAAGCTGGAGGTTTATATGTTTTGGGGACCGAACGTCACGAAAGTCGTCGCATTGATAATCAACTTCGAGGTCGTTCTGGCCGTCAAGGTGATCCAGGAGAATCAAGATTTTATATTTCTTTAGAAGATGATTTAATTCGTATCTTTGCTGGTGATAGAATGAAAAATTCTATGCAGTATGCTGGCATGCAAGAAGATGAAGAAATCGAATCACGTACTGTTTCAAAATTAATTGAACGATCTCAAGAAAAAGTTGAAAAACATAATTTTGAAATTCGTAAACATTTGATCGAGTATGATGATGTTTTAAATCAACATCGTCATGTAATTTTTACTATTCGTTATGATATTTTAAAAGATTCAGACCAAATTTACGAAATTGTTCGTGATTTTGTTAATGCAGTAATTCAAGATTTAATTGCTTTTCATTGTCCAGAAAGAGTGATTACTCCAACGCAATGTAAAGAAGTTATTGTCAGAACTATAGCGATTACAGGATTGCCGTCTGATAAATTTGATCATGTTGCATTAGCCCAAACAAATAGTGATGATTTAGAAGTAAAATTAGTTGAATTCTTGTTAAAAGAATATGTAACGCAACGTAATCATGAAAATAAAGAATTAATGCAGCAAGCTGAAAAATGGTTGATGCTCGAGACTATTGACCATGCTTGGAAGCAACACATGATTAATATCGACCATTTAAAAGAGGGTATTGGACTTCGTGGGTGGGGTCAAAAAAATCCATTGATCGAATATAAACGCGAATCTTATGAAATGTTTGAAAACATGATGCGTAATATTCGCAGCGATATTGTTCACCATATTTTCCATTTAAAACCAGAACATTTCAATCAACGCAAGATCGAAGAAAAGCGCGAAAAAGAAATGCAACAGATGAAAATGATTTCTAGTTCACAAACAACTGATGCCGCAGATGCTGCTCGCAAAGATGAGTCAAAAGTTGGCCGCAATGAAGATTGTTCTTGTGGATCTGGTAAAAAATTTAAAAAATGTTGTGCATAAAATGCAAGTGATAAAGGCCGAATTAATTCGGCCTTTATTTTTTTAATGCTCTGTTAGCTATTAAAATATTGATTATTGAGAAGAAAAAAGTTTACAGTGTAAAAGATAAAGATATCTATAAAACATGTAAGGAGAATAGTATGTTTAAAAAAATAAAAGTATTATCTACAATGGTAGTTATGAGTTGTGGATTGGATATGTATGCAGGTCAAAATAATAAGTTGAATGTTATCAATAATTCTTCAATGTTTATTGATGTGTATGTAGCGAATAAAAACTCAGGACATGACACGACAGTATATAATAGTAATGCTGGAGTTGATAGTAAGACGAATCAATCTACCGATAAAGATAATAAAATTCAGGATATTTTATCAAAATTAAGTAATGTTGCACCAAATAATGTTGCAGCAATTGTCTATCCTCAAGATCCTCAAGGAGTTGTCGTAAGATTTTATGATCCAGCTGATACTACCAAAATTCTTAAAATAATCTCTCTTCCTTTGACTGATAAAATTTGCCAAATTATTATTGAAGGAAATAATGGGGTTGGAACTAATTTAACTCCTTGGAGTACTGATGCAGGGGCGGATAATACAGGTAAACCTGTAGCAAATTCAGTAACTTTATTTGTTGGTGATGGTACAACATCAAAAGCGGTTTATTATGATCAACAAAACGTTCCAAGTACAAAAATTACCAATGTTCCTGCAGCTAAATAAAATATAAGTAAAAAGAGAGTAGGAAGGAGTGATTTAATCATTCCTTCCTACTCTCTTTTGTGCTTGAGATTATCTTATTTTTTACTTATAGCTCTTTCAGAGGTTGCTTTGATAACAGCATTCTTTTTTGCTTGCGCAAGTGTATCAGCAGCAAGCTTATCGGCAGTAGCTTTGTCAGTTGCAGCTTTATCTTGAACAGATTTTTGATCGGCGGCAGTTTTTGTAGCAAGAGCATCAGCAGCCGCTTTTTCAGATGAAGCTTTGAGAGCTGCATTTTTCTTTGCTTGCGCAAGTGTATCAGCAGCAAGCTTATCGGCAGCAGCTTTGTCAGTTGCTACTTTATCTTGAGCCGCTTTTTGATCGGCAGCAGTTTTTGCAGCAAGAGCATCAGCAGCGGCTTTGTCAGCAGAAGCTTTGAGAGCAGCATTTTGTTTTGCTTGCGCAAGTGTATCTGCAGCAATTTTATCTTGAGCAGTTTTTTGACCCGCTACTGTATTTTGTTGAGCTTGAGCAATTTTTTGATCAGCAATAGATTGTTGTGCGAGAAAATATGCATCATTTGCGATTTTGTCAGCGATTACTTTTTGTAAAGAAGGAGGAGTTGTTGTAGGTAAATAAGGGATTAAATTATTGGTTGCAGTGATTAAATTTTGAGTTACTGTGGCAAGTGTGGTTGTAAGTGAACTTGCCTGTATGAATTGATTTGATAGCAAGAAGATAATAACGGGTATTTTTTTTATTTTCATAAGGTTATCTCTTTTTTATTATGAATTTATTTTGCTTTCCACAGCCTAGCTAGATAATAAGAAAAGTTCAATAGTTTGACTTGTAATAAACTATTGCTTTGAAAAGAGAATGCATTTTATAATCATGCCAGTATATGTTTTTTATAAAAAAGGAAAAATATGAATTTTAAAATCATGCCAGCTCAGATGAGTAAATTATTTTTTATGATAATCATGTCTCAGGTAATAATGAAAGCAGATGGTTCTTTTACGGTGATTAATAATTCTTTATATCAAATTAAATTTATTGCAACCGTTACGAATTCAAAGACAAATTCTAATATTACCTTGTATACTCAAGCATTAATTCCATCTGCTCCAACCAATAGTGATGGGACTTTGCAAATTCATCCAACTGATAGTAATTACAGTGCCAATTCAAATGTTCCTGTAGGTACGGTAGCTCCTATCATATTTCAAGGTTCAGCCCAAGATTTTAATATTCAAATTTTAAACGCACAAGGCATTGTCATTAAACAAATTAATGTTGGTACTGCCTTAGGGCCAGTTATTGATAATGATCCATCTCGCGTGGTTTATGTTTATAATAACATTGATAAAAATGGAAAAGCTGTTGCAAATGCAGGAGGATCTTTATATTTTTGGGATGTAAATCATTCTTTACAGCAACCTTGGGTTAGTAATTTTTAAATAAAAAATAGGAAGATAAAATCTTCCTATTTTTTTGCGTATACAATTTAGTTTATTTTAAACTAAATTTCCCATTATCATTACTTATATTCAATCCTTTAGCTAAAGCCATAGGCATGCCTTGATCATCAATTAAAGGACTAATTGTTAATTTTAGAGCAGAGGTGTTTGGAGTGTATCGTTGTCCTATGCCTAAAATGGTTTCATCACTATTATTATTTGCTAAATCAAAGCTGAGCGCTATCTTCCATCCAGTTTTATTGACAATAACAGCACCAGATGTTGCAGTCTGATTTAAAGCTAAAGCTCCTTGAGTATTGATAATCAAATCATATGCATAGACAGGATTATACTGTGCAATAAAAATAGGTGATAGATCAGCATGTATAGCAATACCCACTTTATCGCTCGCTAATGCAGCATTTGTGTACGTTCCATTTGCTAAAACTTCTTGTCGTACGATCATATTGTTTTGTGTGATAGAAATTACAACCGGTACGTTAGTTGAATTTTTATATACAAATGATTGTAATGACCCTGAAGTCGTTGTTGTATTACTTCCATTTGAAGAAGTACCGCCATTTGAATTTGATAACACTGCAGATAAAGCTGATTGAGCATTGGCTAAATTTTGAGTTACAGTTGCCAGTGTTGTAGCATCACTTGCTTGCACAATTGAGCTGACTGCAAGCATAGGTAGATACATTATATTTTTAAATTTCATGATCGTCCTTATTTTT
>CANCGK010000033.1 GCA_947377595.1 bacterium
CATGCTGGCTTGCAAACATACAGGTGCCATCACATAGGCTGTCGCACCAATTAATGCACCAGTTGCTGCAGTTGTCGCAACTGGTGCAGCAATCATACCAGCAGAAACGACTGCTTCTAGCCCGTAGGATAGACCAGCGCCTTGCACGGCATGTTGTGCTATCAAAGTGCCATAGTGATCTGCGATGGTATCAAAATAATCTAAGGCTGTTTGAAACTGCTGATAAGCTTGACCAATCCCTGCTACCATGCCTTGCAAATAATGTTGCAGACCATGACAACAATCAGCGCCATTTAAAGCTTGCTGTAGGTCTGCTTTTTGGTTTGCTTGCTGCGTCAAGGATGCAAGCTGCGCGCAATATTGCGCCAAAGAGTTGAGTGGAATACTAAAATTATTTTCAGTAAGTTGAGCAACTGCATCTAAAATGTTAACCAATTCGCCTGTGATCTGATGTTGGATCGGCAGTCCTTGTCCCTGAGTAAATGGTAGGATATCAATACCCTGGGCTTGTAAAAATCCTGCAGTTAAGGAATTTATCGCATGATATTCATGTGTATTTTTTTGATCGGTAATTGATGCTTGCAGCGCCTGTGATCTTTGCTGCATAACGTTTTGAAATGTATCAGTTTTATCCTGATAATTTTTTGTTGATTGCTGAGTTTGAATATTTTTAAGCTTTTGTATGAGTTGATTTTGCGCAGTTGAAGGATGATTTGTTGTAGGTGTTTGAGGAGCTTTTACTTGATGAGATTTATTTGGAACAACTGGAGAAGAAGTATTATTTTTTGATTCTTGAACGTGCTTGAGCTTGTTTTTTTTCTTTTTATCTTGTTTTCGAATATTTTTTGCCTGTTTTTTCGCTTGTTCGATTAATGGCGCATATTCTATTTGCTGATAATGCATCATTGCTTGATCGACGCTCATGCGACCAGAAGCGACTAATATATCAATCTGCTGACGTTGCGTTACCGGGCTATTTGCAAGAGCTCGTTGCTTCATGTTTGTTACAGAAAGACTATGCGATTGCTGCAGCTGCTGCATGCTGATTACATTTTGATTTTGAACGACGATAGGATGCAAATAACAAAAAAATGATCCTTTTGAGGGATCATCGTACGATTCTACATACCCAACGGTGTACTTATCGTTTGGACTGCTAAAAACAAACTGCATAAATCGTTGACCATGTTCATCGATGACATCGTGCATTTGCTGACAGGAGACATTATTTTTTTTTGCATCTAAAGAAAATGGAATCATGCAAAGCATCATTGATAAAAAGAATGTACAAATTTTTAGGATAAATTTTGTATTCATAGACATCCTTTTATGTTTTATAATGATATTCTAGCAACCATAACATGATCATAGAGCAAGTCAATATGCATTTTCTGTAAAATTATAGAGCGGGTTGAAAGCTGTACAAAAAGCTTGCAATCAGCTCTATCATTATTTTTCATCAAAAATTACTGAGCTTTTTTGACAATTACCACAGCAGAATAGAGGGTATGATTTGGTACTAATACTAAGTCGCCATTAAATTCTAAAGTGGTCATGCGTAGATTAATATCAATGATTTTACCTTGGAATTTAGGTTTGTCGCTGATAATATAATCGCCAATAAAGAATGGTTTGTAGAACAATAAAAACATGCCAGAAGTCATATTTGCAAGAGCTTTTTGCAAGGCAAAGCCGACCCCGATTGCAACAACGCCTAAGGTACCAAACACTGCAGACATATGTACATGCAAATTTTCTAAAAATAATGTTGCTGCAAGTGCATAAATAAATAAGTAGGTTAAGTTGGCGACTGCTTTAACAAGCGTTTGTTCTAAATTATGTTTTTGGCTGATATTTACAATCGCTTTTTGTAAAAAACGATTAATATACCAGGCTGATAGAATAATGACGATGCTTATAATAATTGCAGGAAATAAATGAATCGAATCTTTGCTTAAAACAAGATGATTATGCACGGTATTGATAGGCATAAAAATATCCTTATCTAAAAATTGTTTATATTTTTTTAGATAAGGATATATAAAAACTGTGCATTAGGCTATATTTTAGTCATGAGACTTATTTCATAACCTATAGACAGCATAATTTAGCCTACGCTTCGCTACGGCGAGAGAAGACGGTTGCTGCCGTAAAACGCTCTATTTTATGAGTGAATTAGTCCGACCGGACTCCTCTAGCCCGCGCAGATTGCAGAGCAATCGCAGGGTTTTCAAAGAGATCTATTAAACGTTAAATTTAACGTTAATGATGTCACCATCTTGCATCAAATAATCTTGGCCTTCAGTTCTAAATTTGCCAAATTCTTTCAATTTAGGAATTGATCCTAATTGATTGATATCTGTATAACTAAAAACTTCGGCACAGATAAAGCCGCGTTGTAAGTCAGAATGGATTTCACCACTTGCTTGACGAATTGTTAAACCTTTTTTGATTGGCCATGCATGAATTTCTTGAGGACCGCAGGTGAAGAATGTGATCATGCCAAGGTTTTCAAAACTTTTTTGAATAATTGTTGTCAGTGCAGTGTCTTTTAATCCTAGCATTTCCATCATTTCTGCAGATTCTTGTTCATCAAGTTGAGACAGTTCATATTCTGTACGAATACAAGCTGGGATAATCCGGTCATGACCAAATGCTTGTTGTAGTTTTTGAACGTACGGATTGCTTTCTGGTTTATCGATATCTTGTTCGCTAATGTTTGCAACGATTAAAAAGTTTTTTGTAGAAAGTAATGGGACTGTTTCGATCTTTGCATCAAGAAATAATGAGCGAACCGTTTTAATATCTAAAGTATCGATTGCTTGAGCGATTGCAGCTAAAAGACTTTTTTCTTCTTCGAATGCTTTGCGTTCTGGTCCAGAAGCGCTTTTACCTTTTAATTGTGATTCGATTTTTGCAAGGCGTTTTTCGATCGATTCTAAATCTTTTAACATTAATTCGTTGATAATAATTTCGAAATCGCCGAGTGGATCGATATTGTCTTGATCGCGTAAAATTGATTTGTCTTCAAAACAACGAACAACATGTAAAATTAAATCAGCTTCGCGAATATTGCTTAAAAATTGACTTCCAAGACCTTGTCCTGAAGCAGCGCCTTTTACCAAGCCTGCAATATCAACAAATGAGATCATAGAAGGGATTAATTTTTTAGAGCCATACAATTCTTGCAATCTGTTCATGCGACGATCTGGAACGTGGGTAATTGCCACGTGTGGATCGATAGTACAGAACGGATAGTTTTCTGCAGGGACAGAAGATTTGGTAAGAGCATTAAATAATGTTGATTTACCAACGTTTGGAAGTCCAACAAGACCAACTTTAATATTCATAAATAAGTACTACTCTTGCTATAAATTAATAAGATTCATTATGATCTAAGTCTACCAATCATTTTGCAGTCATGCAATCATCAATGGCTGGAAGGTGCAAAGGTGTTAGCAATTTTTAATCCATTTGTAAGATTGATGATCTGATTAGATAGTATGCATGTTACAATTTGATTGTTTGAAAGATTAAGCTAGAGGCCTTAGAGTGCCATATGTATAAAACCCAGACAGGCTATTGACTCCTTGTCAATATCTTGAGAGACTAAACTAGAGGCCTTAGAGTGCCATATGTATAAAACCCTGACAAGTTTTTTATTTTGATTTGCTTTATAATCAAAGAGAAATAATTTTTAATTTTTTTTTGTAAAGTTGTGTATATGAAAAAATTTTCAATTGGATTGATGGTATGTGTGCAATTAATATGTGCTCATAATGATGAATATAAGATTGACCCTGTTGTATATCCTATGTTGGCAAAAGTTGTTACAGAATTTTCTGGGGTGATAGAACCTACACAGCGTGTATATAATAAAGGAGATGATTTTCGAAGAGTTTTTAATGCAGCAGCTATCAAAAAGGTCATAAGTAAGAATGATTTAGATTGTTTAGATGTTGCAAAAAAATATATATCTTGTACTGGTCCGGGTAATTGTCAGGTTCTTGCACAAGAAGTTCAAGGACATAGCCCTATTCAATTACTTTCTGTGCGTGAAGTTGAGCAGTTAGTAACCTTGGTGTTCGAAACAGGATTTCAAGATTGGGATTTTAATGTCATAAGAGATAAATATAGTAAAAAGCTTGTTTTTATTGATACCGAAGATGCTTCATTCAGTGCTTTTATTCCTGATAGTATGATGATTCAAGGTCAAATATTACCTTCATCTTCTAAAGCAGCTCATGTTTTCACTTTGCGCAACAGTTTGCATGAGCTAATGGAACCGGAAGCTCAAATATGGATGCAAAAAAAAATAGATGAATTATTGAAATCTCCAGAAGGATTGACTGAGGTGACTGCGATATTTTTAAATAAAAAAAATGATGATCATTCAATAGACTTTTCTCAATTTAAAGCAGAGTTTAAAGTTTTTCAACAAGATGAGCCAATAAAACATTTAGCTCAAATGGGTCTATGTAACAATTGTTCTGTTACTATAAAAAGTTGGTCCTATGGAACTATTGAACAATCTCAAAAAGTTCGAGATGCTATCATGCAAGCTAAGTCAAAAGGTAAGCATATTGTTTTACGTGGATTTACTTGTCGCTCATTAAATTTATCGAATATGGATCTTTCTGGTATAGATTTTTCAAACTCTAAGATGGATTGGGCTGATATTTCTGGTTCTAATATTGCTGGAGCGAATTTTTCAAACGCTTACTTATATAAGATGAAGATGAATAATGTGCAAGGTTTGAATACCGCAGTATTTGCTGGTGCTCAATGTATAGACGATCTTGAAGTTGATGATTCTATGATTCGTTCTCAGCTAGCATTAAAGGCTAAAAACGTAACTAATCAGCACTATTAAAATTTAAGATAAAAGCCTACGATGTAGCTATGCTCATCTCCGGAAATGTCGGCGGCGGCCACTAAACGCTTTTTCGATGCAAAAAAGAGTGCATTAGGCCCACCGGCCTCTTAACTCCCCGAAATTTTCGTAGAAAATGTAGGGCAAAAAACTATAGCCGAGTAGTTACGAAAATCTATTTTTTGTATAATCTGTAAATATTTTGTATGTTGAGAGAAAAATATTTTAGTGCGTATAAAATCAAGTGAAATTTTGAAGAAAATATGTATAATTTTATCATTATTTTTCACCTGGCAGATGACTGCCCAGATTTGTTTCCAGTATGATCAGTCACGATACAATACTCATGCATTGCAGTATCTTGATGTGCAAGCCCAAAGAGCTTATCCAGTCTCATTATCAGAGAATAACATTCGTTGCCTTATTGTTCCTCATTGCACAGATGATTCAGCACAGTGTCTTGCAGCTGCAGCGTATCGTAATCTGCAAGGTCAGCAATTTGATAAAATTATTATGATGTGTGCATTGGATCGTGATGCCATTGATTTTTATGGCATAGCTTTGCCTTGCCGTCATATAGATTGTTGTTCAAATTGTATGAAGTTATCTTGTACAGATATTGCAAAACTATCGCAATATGATGCATTTCATTATTATCAACTCCCCTTTTGTGATAACTATCCCTTGCTTCAACAAATCAAGATGCTTGAATTTTATCTTCATTCAGCTGAAATTATTCCTTTGATAGTTGGTAATCTTGCTTTGCAAGATATCGAAAAAATTGCAGTTGTTTTAACAGATTGTGCAACTCCAAAAACTCTTATTATTATCTGTTGTAATTTTGCTCGTTATGATAATTGTGTGCAATCATGTCTGGCTGATAGTTCAAAGATTTGTATGATATATGATCAAGATGCGTATTGCATGCAAGCAATACAATCTGCTCATAGTTATACGATAAAAAATGTTTTGGATGATCCTTGCACAGCCTCGACATATCAGTTATTTTTTCACATGTTATATACACCTTTGTTGAAAAATGTAGAATCAGTTTGTGTTGGTTACGCGTCTTCTTTGTATGATCAGGTTCCTTTAGAAAATATAACGACCTATGGCAGTTTTATTATGCAAGATTCTTTAACTGATGGGTATACTTATCGATTGGGTCGATATGATCAATTACAATTATTACAACACGCACGCCTTGGTTTGCAGGATGTTTTTCAGGCAGCAGGGCGAAGACTTCCTTGTATGATGAGTTATGCCATGAGCCAGCCGTATGGTTTATTTGTTACGTTATATCACATGTTAGATCATGGACCAGTTTTGCAAGGGTGCATGGGAGTTGTAGAAACTCAGTTGCCTTTGTATCAAGTTGTTTATGATATGGCCCAACAAGCAGCTTGTCATGATACGCGATTTTATCCATTACGACATAAAGATCTGGAAAGTACGATTATTTCACTTTCTGTGATGACTGATATATCCACTGTTGAAGATTATGAAAAAATTCATCCTCGTCAAGGTGTCATGTTGCAATATTTTGATAAAAAAGCGATTTATCTTCCACGATCTATGATAAAAGAATCATTTAGTTATGAATCAATTCTTACTGATTTAAGTAAACAAATTCATAGACATACTGATCTATGGAAAAAGCCTGAGTCTCAAATTTTTACATTTCACTCTTTGGTATTTCAAGAAGAGTAAGCTGTGATCTCTTTATGGTGTTGTCAAGTTTGCAATTATTGCATTATCAAACTATTTTGTGATATTTTTTCTATGATATAAATGTAGAAGAATTGATAAAAAAAGGGGGTTTTGTGAAAAAAAATCTATGTATTTTATTGTACATGTTCTTTTTGTTTGGATCTGATACGATCCATTCAGCTTGGTTTGTCGTTGATATTGATAATGATACAGATCTAACTTTTGTTAAGGCTGCACGTAATCATGATGTCGAAATTCCATCGATATCAAAAATTTTTACAACCGCTGCAACTCAACATTCGATATTATTATCCATTGATCAGCTTTTTGGATCATTAAATGGTTGTAAAATTATTGGACAAAACAAACAAGGGCAGCAGGTATCGTTTGTTTTTTTTGGAGATCCGGTTCATCGAGTTGCCAATGGTAGAGCTCCACGAGCAGATCTTGCAAGTAGAACAATTGCTGCAACTTTAAAAAATTCTATGATGGCTCGTATTTTTATGGATATGACTGATGGTTCTTCTACATTGATAGGCTTTGTTGGGTATGATAATAATAATCAACCAATGAAATTGACATTTCATACAAGTGCTGGAAGTTATCAAGTTGATTGTACTCTTATTAAATAATATCAAAAAAGACTCAGGACACAGCTATCTTGTATAGCAATTTTTCCTGAGTCTTTTTTTTATAGATTTTTATAGGCAGCTAAAGCTTGTTTTCTAGATGTGTCTAAATCAACAACTGGCCAAGGATAATGTTTTCCTAAGGTGATGCCTGATGTTTTCATAACAGCTTCTGGCGCAAGCCATGGTTTATGTAAATATTTATCAGGCATTTTGGTAAGTTCTGGAACATATTGACGCGTATAATCTCCCTGTTTATCAAATTTTTCACCTTGTAAGACTGGATTAAAAATCCTAAAATATGGAGCTGCATCAACACCACATCCAGCAACCCATTGCCAGCTTGCGCTATTGTTTGCAAGATCTGCATCAACTAAATGTTGCCAAAACCAATCTCTTCCATGATGCCAATGCAGTAATAAATTTTTAACTAAAAATGACGCTACGATCATGCGTACGCGATTGTGCATGTAGCCGGTTTGTGCAAGTTCTCGCATTCCAGCATCAACGATAGGATAGCCTGTTTGGCCTTGTTGCCATGCTTGTAAAAATTTTGCATTGGTTTGCCAAGGAAAATTGTCAAATTTTTGTTGAAAATTTTGATCAGGCAGTGTTGGGAAATGATACAATAAATTGTAGGAAAATTCTCTCCAGCCAAGTTGCTTTAAAAAACAATCAATTTGGGCAGCAGGCGCTTGAGATTGTGCGACTGCATGCCATATTTGATGCACTGATATTTGACCAAAGTGAAGATATGGTGATAATTGAGATGTTGCTTGCAAGCTTGGAATATCTCGGCCTTGTTCGTAATCTGCAAGTTTGTCTTGTATAAATGCATGTAATTGTTGTAATGCGCCATGTTCACTGACCTGCCAGAATTGATCTAAGTGATCTGTTGCTTGCAAGCGTAACTGAAGATCTTTAAGAGTCGTCCTGTTTTCATGATCAAAGAGTGCATCTATATTTTTTGGTGCAGTGATTGGTTTGCGTGGTGGAATGCTTTGTAAGCAGCCATTGCGATAAAATGGTGTAAAAACTTTATAGGGTGTTTTGTCAGATTTAACGGTTGTCGCTGGCAGCCATAAAAGTTGCGATTGAAATGCTGTGCATGTGATATTGTATTGCTGTAAACGTTCTATAATCAAACGATCTTGTCGTAGTTGTTCTGGTTCAAAAATTGTATTGAAATAAACATTTTGAGTTTGGAATTTTACAGCCAGAGTATGTAAAATTTCTTCGGGATTTCCTTGGTATATATTTAATCTATTGTTTAAATCTTTATCAAGTGCTATGAGTGATTGATGTAACCACCATTTGGTTGATTGCCCTATGTTTGCTTGGATGTCATGATCGAAGATAAAGATTGGAATAATTTGTCCATGTGCTACTGCTTGTTGTAAGGCAAGGTTATCTGCAAGGCGAAAATCTTTACGAAACCATACAATAGTTTTTTGGTTGTGCTTGATCATCTTGTATCTCTTTTTTATGATGAGTGATTTTTGATAGATCTGTTGAGTAATTTTGAGTATAAATTAATCATTTACTCATTTTATTTTATTAATTTGATTTGACAAGAAAATATTACTCGTTAATACTAAAATGAGTAATATGTATAACATCCTTAATTAAGGAGGGCATCATGGCTTTTTATAAAGCTTGTCCATCAAGCATGCAAGGTGATCGAGGTTTTTATTCTCAATCATTTGATTTCATGTTTCTATCGTGTGCTATGCAATCTGCATTCACTCAATTTTTCTTAACTT
>CANCGK010000034.1 GCA_947377595.1 bacterium
AACGGGAACTATAAAAAATAGGTAGATGAACATGTATCTATCCTTTCAATAAAGATTTTTATACCTATGAAATACTATCAACTCGCACATGACACCCCTGCACATCAATGATAATAACTTGCTGGCCTTGATACAATGTTTTTTCATGAATGTGACGCGCTTGCCACACTTGTCCATGTATCAAAACTTGCCAAATTTTATCATCGTGCGGCGATACAAAAATCATCGCTTTTTTGCCAATCAAAGCATCAAGATTAGAGCGATAAAACGGTGCTTGTAGTTGATTCTTTTTTTGTTGCACTAAAGTGTAAAGGATTAATAATGCCCCACATGTTCCTGTAACAAATATCAGCAACTGGGATGTGACACACGCACCATAAAATGTTGCTATACACGAGCACAATGCTCCACAAGAAAATGAGAGAAAATAAAGAAGTCCTGGATGCCCCATTTCTAAAAAAAGAAAAAAGAAAATAAGGCTGAACCATAATAACGCTAAGTTATCAATCATATGATTCCCTTTACTATAAGAAAGTAAATGATTTGTCTATTTTTAGACTATCATAAAAATCGCAACTTAGCCATCAAAAAAATCGCTTGGTTATGGTAAAAGTTCCATATTTGCAAGGGCAATGATCTGACAATCGCCTTGAGGATTGATTCGTACAGAAAATTCAGCTTGCTTACCATTTTTTACAACATAACGTACATATTGCTTTTGTTCTTCAGCAATATCTGGATAATTAAGCCACATTGATAGATAATATGGGCCATGAAATCCTGCCGGTGCTTGGCCTGCTACTTTACCTTCATCGCGTACATAAATTGGTAAAAAAGAACCTTTGACACATTGCAAGCAAAAATTTTCATGTTCCTGCAACAACATTTCATTAGGCTTAAAAATAAAAATCGATTGTGGGGTAAGCAATGCAAGATTATCACTATTCGAGTAAAACATTTTAAACGAAGAATTTATTGTTTGATTTTCTACCGCCCTTAACGAAAGACGTTTTTGATAAGGCACAAAATTACCAGTCTCATGAAAACCAGCATTCAGATGTAATGCTACAAACAACGCACAAACAATTATTATTTTTTTCATTATGTCATATCCTTTTCATTTGACCGACATCTTAACAAAAAAATAATATATTTGACAAGATTTAGATGATGAGCGAAGAAATATTTGATATATTGCCGCACTCAACAAAATCAATTACACTATTGATCTGAATAATAGTTAATTTTAAAATTCGATTTTATATGATACATACAGCAAACACACAAGATGAATTACTTGATCTCATCAACGAAAAAGTCGAAGTCATTGCACAATCTTATAAAACTATCGTGTATCAACAGAAAAAAAATAATTTCCAAATTATTTTAGAAAATTTTATATCATAATCAACATTTTATATTTTTTTAGAAAATCATACATGTCATTTCAAGAACAAGTTATTCTCTATCTTTGCATCATCATAAGCTTGGTTGGCCTGATAGAATACAAACTTACTATTGAACAACACGTAAAAACAAAACCTTACATTCTTTGCTCAACAACAATCATTGCAGATATTGTTAAAAATATTTGCAATGATTCCCTCGATATTATCTGCTTAATGGGCCCAGGAATCGATCCTCATGTATACAAACCGGTGGAAAGCGATTTACTTAAAATTGCATCTGCTGATATTATTTTTTATAACGGCTTACATCTTGAAGCTAAAATGGCTGATCTTTTTGCTCATCTTGCCCAAAGACAAACAACCGTCGCCGTCACCTGCAATATACCACGAACGATGCTATTACAAGTCGATGGGCATGATAACATATTCGATCCACATGTCTGGTTTGATATCAATCTATGGATCTATGCAGTGCAAATTATCACGACAAGCCTGATCACAAAATTTCCTGAACATGCAGATGAGTATCAAAAAAATAGCACGAATTATATCAAACAGCTTGCTGATCTTTTAGCTCAAACACACATAATGATGGCTAAAATTCCAAAAGAAAAAAGAATCATTATTAGCGGTCATGATGCATTTTCTTACTTTGGCAGGCTCTACGATTGCACCGTTATTGGACTACAGGGAATTAGTACCGAAAGTAGCCCTGGTGCTTATGATATAGCACAGATAATTCAACTCATTTGCGATCAAAACATTCCCGCTATTTTTATAGAATCTTCTATTCCTATCAAAAATATTATAGCGATTCAACAAGGTGTTGCTGCAGCTGGAAAACAAGTTGCGATAGGTGGTCAACTTTATTCTGATGCATTAGATATCCCTAAAAGCGCTGGTGATAGCTATATAAAAATGATAATTCATAATGTACAAACCATTGCAGATGCATTACTATAAAGCTACCAATCAATCTCTTGAAATTTAATACTTACGCTATATATCTTTATGAAACCAGCACTTGCTATCAAAAATTTAACCGTCAGCTATGATAATCACCCGATCTTACATAACTTAAACTTATCTATAGATCAAGGATCATTAGTTGCTTTCGTTGGACCTAATGGCAGTGGAAAAAGCACACTCATGCAATCGATTATGGGATTATTACCAAGCTCTGGCACTATTGCTATTTTTGACCAACCAAGTCAATATCAGCGACATAAAATCGCTTATATTCCGCAACGATCTTGCGTTGATTGGACATTTCCAATATCAGCGTTTGATGTTGTTATGATGGGACGTTATGGACATCTTAAATTCGGACAAAGGCCATCCGATCAAGATAGAATCATAACTCAGCAAGCGTTAGAAAAAGTTGCGCTCACGAAAATTGCAAATCAACCGATAGGACAACTTTCTGGAGGACAACAACAGCGCGTATTTCTTGCACGAGCACTTGCACAGCAAGCTGATATGTATATCATGGATGAACCTTTTGCTGGAGTTGATCGAGTCACAGAAGAAATCATGCTCAACCTCTTTTTACAACTAAAACAAGATAAAAAAACAATTATTGTCGTTCATCATGATATCATGACGGTCAAAAAATATTTCGATTCTGTTTTTCTTATGAATCGCAAAATTATTGCACACGGACCAACTGCAACAACCCTGACTGCAGCAAATATGAATCAAACATTTCGCAGCTGCATAGATATTCATGATCTTAATTTTTTATAAAATTTTAATCGGAACAACGCTCGTAGGTATAACTACAGGAATTGTTGGATGTTTTACCATGTTAAACAAACAAAGTTTACTAGGTGATACCATCGCTCATGCAACCTTACCAGGGCTGACTGGCATGTTTTTACTCATTTTAGAAAAATCTTATGTGATGCTTTTATTAGGTGCTGGAATCAGCGGTTTACTGGGCGCTTTTACAACAAATTACATTATTAAAAACAGTTGCATAAAAAAAGATGCCGCACTTGGAATCGTACTTTCTACTTTTTTTGGTTTAGGAATCATATTTTTAACAATTTTGCAAAAATTGCCTGTAGCGCATCAAGCAGGCATTGATAAATTTTTATTTGGACAAGCCGCAACTCTTTTAGATGAAGACATTATCGTTATTGCAGTGCTATCATCCATAGTTATCATCACCACAATGACTTTATGGAAAGAATTTAAAATTCTTACATTTGATCCAATCTATGCAAAGTCAATTGGATTGCCTATCGAAAAATACCAAAATATACTGTTGCTCATGATTGTCATCACGGTTATTATTGGATTGCAAACAGTTGGTCTTATTTTAATGAGTTCTTTTTTAATAGCTCCTGCAGCTGCCGCAAGACAATGGACTGATCGTTTATCGACAACGCTATTTTTAAGTATTATCTTTAGTTTACTTGCTACAACCTCTGGCACCATAATCAGCTATCAATACGCTCACATTCCGACAGGCCCTACCATTGTTATTATTGCAACTCTCATCACTTTTGCATCAATGTTTATCTGCTCTTTAAGAAAATAAATCTATGTCACTGATATATATACAACTTTTACTCATAAGCATAATAACATCACTTGCATGCGTTATCCCTGGTAATTTTTTAGTACTACGAGGTAATGCATTAATCAGTGATGCATTAAGTCATGCAATTTTATTTGGAATTGTTGTCATGTTTTTATGCGTGCAAGATTGCCATAGCATCTTGGTGTTTATGGGTGCTATTGCATCAGGAATTATCACTATTTTTTTTACGGAACAACTAAGTCATAGAAAAAAAATCAATCACGATACTGCTATCGGCTTAACTTTTCCTTTTTTATTTTCTATAGCCGTCATGCTCATCAATGTGTATGCCAATAATGTTCATATTGATACTGATGCTATTTTGCTTGGTGAAATAGCTTTTGCACCGTTCACAAAATTATATCTATATGGTTACGATTGCGGACCTCAAGCTTTATGGAATATGTCGAGCATTGCATGTCTTAACGCAATCTGTAGTAGATATTTTTACAAAGAGTTACAAATTACTACTTTTGATCCAATGTATGCACAAACTATCGGTTATAATCCACGACTTTTTCATTATCTGCTGATGATTCTGACCAGCATGACCATCATTCAAGCATTTCACGTAACAGGAACTATTTTAGTTATTTCTTGTATTGTCACACCTGCCGCAACCGCATTTTTGCTGACAAAAAAATTGCACGAAATGATGATTACCAGCTGCTTACTTTCGATCATTGCAGTTCTGGCAGGATTTTTATGTGCTCATATTTTTGACACATCAATTGCAGGCTCAATAGCACTCATGAATGGTCTGATATTTTTTATAGTTATGTGGATAAAGAATAATCTATAATTCTTTTCATACTTTATACACCTTTGTACGAATGTTCAAAAACATTTTTGGTTAAAAATAAGTCTATTTTTTTATATTTTTGGTTGTTTTTTCATTTTTGGTCGAAATTTAATATAAATTATAAAAATTTTGGTCGAAATTACAACGTTTACCATCGATCCATATTATACAGCTACCAAATCAAACTGACCAGAAACCTCAATAACTTTATAATGTCTACGCAATAAACCTAAATAATTAACCTCAAACTGAACATCAACATATTTTTTACCCGCAAGAACAATCGCTTGCAGTGCAGTAGAAAGTTTATAAAAAATAGATTTACCCAGTGGACTATCCCAAAAATCACTTTTAACATGCAAATCGTTGTAAGATACTTGATAGTTAATTAATTTTAAAGAAAGTCCCTGCAAACGTCCTTTGGCAACACACACAGAAACTGCCGTATCAAACTTCATCGTTTTAAAATAAGCAAAAGCTCCATAAACTAACACGCAACTTATCATAAAAATTATCCAGATACGCATATCAATACCCCTTTCTTTCAATTATCTTTAACTCTATATTTTTTAGTTTTTTAAAAGCAAGAGATACAAATTTTCAGACACATGAGTTTAAAAATAAGCCTTTAAAAACATAAGACAAAAAGAAATAATTAAAAATTAACGGTACCTACGCTCACGCTCCGAGAGCATGGTGGCGGCGGCCATTCAACGCTTTTTATACCTGCATTAAGCCCACCGGCATCACGAGCTGCAGGAGTGTTGTAAAAAACGTAGGGAAAAAATCAATAAAGGCGCGTAGTTACAATGAACGATATTTGATACAACGCTGACAAGCTTTGACGCCTTGTCAATTTTTTGAGAGACTAAACTAGAGGCCTTTCAGTCTCATATGTATAGAACGAGGTCACCCATTTGCAAAAAAAAGCAGGAAATTCTATCCTGATCATAGATGTTATATTTTCACTATAAAAAAAGATAAAACTATGAAAAAATTTATATTCATGACACTTGGTTTATTTTTAATACACAGCATACATGCTACTGATCACGAAATATTGTATGCAACGCTGCAGCATTCACCCATTGAAAGAATGCTTCGCTCATCTAAACATTCAATAAAAACAAAGAATAACCTATTTCCTGTTTTTATTGATCACAAAGAAGCATATGAAAAACAGCTGGAAGCATATTGGAATACACCAGAAGGAAAAGCTTTGTTAGAATTGGCAGAACGCAATAAGAAGATACGCGAGCAAAAGAATAAGATAATAAATTATTGCGTGTCTACACTATTCTTTGCCGGCAGCGTTATCGCTCGTACATTAATCCAAAAGAATTAGTACAACTTATCATGGTTAGATATAAGGACTTTAAATGAAATATTTTATAAAATTATTAATCATGAGTTATTTTCTACATTATAATGTACTTAATACAATGTTTACAGCAGCACTCAATCAAAAATCATTAATATCTTCATATAATACATTAAGTGAAGATGAAATAAAAAAAAGACTAAACGCATTCTATGAAGAAAAATCTATAAAAGATGGATCATGGATTAATACAAATCCTGATAATGATAAATTATACCAATATCTGGAAACACAAAACCATGAAGATAAATTCTATTTTCAACAATATGAAATGACAAATGCTGTGCTCGCTGATAAATTGTTAGAAACATTACAACAAAAAAAGAATACTATTCAAAATAATATTCTATGGTGGCAAAAATTATCTGGACTCGGATTTTCTATATTTATAGCAAAGACTGAATCTTCAAATATTGATTGTAATGTCAATGTTGATATGACAAGTGCAAAAAATAATTATGGAAATATTTTTCCAAATTTGAATGGTATTATAACTATAAATAAATCTCTTTCTAGGGATACTACAACAGATACTATAATTTTTGCTCATAACGCATTTAAAGAATGCGCAAAAAACAATCTACTTTGCTCTCAAAAAATTTCACATTTAGAAAAAGAACATTTTCGATGGAAGCTACAAGGTATTGCAACAGTTACAACAGCCCTAGCAGCTACTGCAGGCATAGGATATTGGTTATTAAACAAAAAACCATAATAATATAGTTTAGATATAATGAAGGGGAGCAAAAAGCTCCCCTTCATTATATCTAAAAATTGCATATCTAACTAAACTTGCAATGTTTTCCAAATATGTAAAAAATCTTGCATCGATAATTCTTGAGCACGTTTTGCAAGCAATTCTGGAGAAAATGGTTCAATACCATATTTTGATTGCTGCAAATTATTTTTTAACGTTCTGCGAGGCTGTAAAAAACAAGCTTTAATAAATTTCCAAAAACCAGGTTCATCAACAATGACTTCTGGCTGTAATTTTGCTTTAAAATACAACAGACGAGAAAAAACTTTCGGTGCTGGATAAAATGCTGTTGGTGGAACTTTATCCATCAATTGCCAATCAAAATAATGCTGAAAAAACAATGATGGATAACCATATCCACGACCAGATTTTTGCACTATTTTTTGAGCAACTTCTTCTTGAATCATGATCACGCCTTGCGGCACAACAGATCGTGATTGTTGTAAAAGATGCAAAATTGGAAACGTAATACAGTATGGCAAATTTGCAAGCAATACCCATTGCTGACCTGCAAACAATTCGTTTAAATTAACATCTAAAATATTGGTTAAACAAACTTGCACACGAGCATCATGTTGTAAATCTTTTGCAACTAACGCTGCCCATTCAGGATCAATTTCAAATACTTTCAATGCTCCTAAATTTGGCTGAGCAGCAATTGCTTTGGTTAAAACCCCTTCACCACATCCGATCTCAAAAACATTCATTCCTTGTGTAAAAGGAATTTTTTTTATCACCTGATCAATGTAAAATTGATCTTGTAAAAAATGTTGACCAAATTGCTTTTTTAAAGCAATACCCTGTTTTTCTGGTCTTTTTGTATACATACAACCCCCTAAGGTTAACTTACGAACGGATCTTAATCCATTAACGCTTCTCTAAAAAAATCTATTCGTTCTAAAACTTTACCTGCGCCTTTTACAACACACAATAAAGGATCTTCTGCTAAGCGTACTGGCAATCCAGTATCTTTTGCAAGTAAACGATCAAGCCCATCAAGCAATGATCCGCCACCTGCCATCACAATACCACGATCAACTAAATCTGATGCTAATTCTGGTGGTGTATTTTCTAACGCAACACGCACAACATCAACGATATTTGCAATCGTTTCCATTAATGCTTCGTTCACTTCGGTACTACTTAATGAAATTGTTTTCGGCACGCCAGTTACTAAATCACGACCTTTCACATCCATACTGCCTTTATTACTATCAAGCATAACGGTACCAATAGTCATTTTAATTTTTTCTGCAGTGCTTTCGCCGATTAATAAATTATATTTACGTTTCACGTATTGCACAATCGCACGATCCATTTCATCGCCACCAACACGAATTGATCGACAAAAAACCGCACCACTTAATGTAATAATCGCAACTTCTGTTGTTCCGCCACCAATATCGACAACCATGCTACAAAATGGTTCATGAACTTGTAGACCTGCTCCGATAGCTGCTGCCATTGGTTCAATAATCGTCAAAGGTTTATCACGAGCGCCCGCCTGTTTTGCAGAATCGATAACTGCACGGCGTTCAACTTGTGTAATGCCTGATGGCACTGCAATAATCATACGAGGCGCAATTAATGTACGGCGATTATCATGTACCTTACGAATAAAATAACGCAACATAGCTTCTGTTAACTCAAAATCAGCAATCACACCATCACGCAATGGACGACATGCCGTAATTGATTCTGGAGTTTTTCCAAGCATTTCTTTTGCAGCTCTGCCTGCAGCTAAAACTTTACCAGTTTTGCCCTTAACAGCTACAACTGATGGTTCGTTTAAAACGATACCTT
>CANCGK010000035.1 GCA_947377595.1 bacterium
ATCAACATTCGACGCAATTACTGAAAGATCTAAACTATGATAAATTTTTGGCGTGACTTGCAATGCTGCAGTTAATAATGAAGATTGGCCTGTCTTTTTTTGACGAATCTTAAGCAAACGACGTAATTCTTGAATAAATTGTGTGTAAGCTTGTGCAAGTTCTGGAGTTATTGCAGCAGGAGAAAATTCCCAATCAATATCAAGGCCATCAAATAAACCTTCGTAGGTTAAATGATTCACCCTTTTAAATTGATCATCCATTAAAAATGGGTGGTCATAAAAATCAAGCCTATCAACGCATGATTGAGCAAATTTCATTAATTTTTCTTTATCTTTTGCTATGTTGACAAAATTTTTATTGTACGTTCCGCCACCAACCGATAATAAAATTTTAAGATGAGGAAACTGTTTTTTCAACTCAATCATTTGAGCAAAATTACCACCAACCTTTGATTGATATCCTTCATAAGCTCCAACGTCTGCCCAAATATCATGCGGTTTACAGACTCCTGCAACATCATCTGGTTTAAAAAATCCATAGATAAGATGGGTGATTTTATCAGCAACAGCTGCAATACGATCGATCTTATAATGATTTGCACCATAGACATCCCAATTGCCAAAATATGCTGCCACAACATGCCCTGGTTGCAAATGTTGATACTCTTGTGGTAACGGCGTAGGACAAACTTGATCTGATGCAATAGATTGATTCATAAAGAAAAATAAGAGCAAGAATATTTTAATATTCATTATTTTTTCCTTTTCTTATGCTGCAATACTGGAGACTTTAATCTTACAATCTGATTTTTTAAGCTATTTTGTGCTGATGGTGCTACATTTTCAATTTCAGTTGATACCATTACTTCTTCTTCAAAGTCAAATTTTGGCATCGGTAATCCAAGCAGATCATAAATTTCATTACCAAACACAGTCCCTTTTACCATCAAAAGATCTGCTATTTTTTTAACTTCATCTTTATGATCAAGAATAAATTGATAAGCCTTTTCGTAACATTCTTCAAGAATCTGATCTACTGTTTGATCTGTATAATATTCATTCAAATGTTGTGCTACTGAAATAACTTTTTGCGCATCTCCTTTATAGTCAGAACCATTTAAAATACCTTGCAAACCTATATTTTCATGTCTTTGACGTCCTACCATCCAATCAACTACAACATACAACTTTGTACGTCCATTTAATCCAAATATTTGATCTGCAACACCTCCCGATAATCCCATTATAATTATATTTTTATAAAAATGTATGACTTTATCTGGAGAACTATCAGCAACCCAATTATCTTTACGATGCATATTGTTGACAAAAGCTCCACCATATTCTGGAGCGAATAATGAAGCTTCTGTAATAATTCTATAGTCTTGCAATAAATAAGCCAATGCAACTGCATGACCTGATTCATGAAGAGCTACAGCCTGTTTATTCATAATCCCCAATGAATAAAAAAGTAAAATATAAAAATACTCATCAATTTTATTATGAACAACATCGCTGACATGTTCTCGAGCAATACGATCTGAACCAATATTTTTAGCTCTTTGTTGAATCGAATCTATCATTTGATCAAGCTTTGCTGTTGTATAATTTCCATTACTCACAACACGAGCAATGACTCGCACATCAACGTCTGGCGCAACGTGCAAATTTACAAATTTTGATTGTAGATACGTAGCAATTTGCTGTTCTGACAAAATAGGATCTGTAACAGATCCACTGCTTTGTGCTGGCTGTTTCTGCTCTTTTTGTTGACCTGTCAGTACACAATCACTCGATACCAACAAGAACCCAACCATGAAAACTTTTGAAATATTATTTTTTGATACAATCATGACATTTCCCCTTTCTGTCATGATTGTATCAAAAAACTTTTCTTACAGTCAATAATTTACAATGCTAATAAAATATTTTCTATCAAATTGAATCATCTTTTAGAAAAAAGTAACTACACAGCTATAGTTTTTTGCCCTACATTTTCTACGAAAATTTTCGATAAATTAAGAGGCCGGTGGGCCTCAATGCACTCTTTTTTGCATTAAAAAAGCGTTTAGTGGCCGCCGCCACCGACATTTCCGGAAATGAGCATAGCGACATCGTAGGCTTTTATCTTAAATTTTAATAATGCTGAGTAATTACCAAAAAAAATCACAGTAAAACAACGAAGATGTTTGTTATTTTACTGTGATTATTATTTTATACGCTGGACAAATCAAATCTACTTAGTTTGTACTGCTGCGCTTCTTCATCTTGTTTACAACTCTGCTATAGTTAGCATCTGACATTTTGCGATGATCATGACTAGATAATTTGTTCTCGCGTTTATATTTTCTAATTTCTACACGTACCATATCCCCAAAACAATCTCCCATTTGTTGACCTTGAGCTGCTTTTTGATATATCGCCAACATGACATTTTTAGGTATTTGATATGTAACCCCTGCTATCTCTTTATAATATGGTTCAGACAATGGCGCAATCATTACATCAGATGTCAGAAAATCATATTTCATATTATTAATAATATCTTTTTTTAGACCAGGATACTTTTTCTGCAGGTTAGCAAAATTTGCAACTGGAACACTAGCACTTACCATACTTTGCATCAACACAATTGATAACATAAACTTTGCATATTTACTCATACATTATACCTTTAAATTTAAGAATTATTTTTTTTTCTCATAGAATACCACAGCTATTTTTATTTACAATTAATTATCAAAATTTCATACCAATTCACTCAACAAATTCGTAATATTGCAATCCTGCTTGATTTTGAAATTTATAGACAGGATCGTATTTTTCTTTAATTTTTATAAATTCTAGATATCGAGGATAGCATTGTATCAACGCTACGAGATGCAAAGAAATCGTTTTCATTCTTCCTTTGCATCTCATGATTTTTGTATCTATCCTGCATACAGATAACTGCGCGCTCGATCGATAAATTTATTTACTTGATGTGTTTTTTGGCTTCATTGTAAGCAATGTTCTAATAACAGAGGGTTGCGCGTCAACATTTGCCTTAAAGCGTTTTTGACGAATTTCATTCAATTGCTCTTGCTTTTTTTGCTGCAGATATGGCTGCCATTTTAATCTTTCACCATTGTTAGCTAAGCGTTCATCGTGCTCTTTTCTCCACTCTTCAAACCATTCCTGTTTAATTGTGTCATGAGTGAAAGCTACTGGCATACTTTCAATATATTTTTTTTCAATCTTACGTAAAGTTACATTCGCCCAGATTGAGTTCGCTAAAGATCCAATTGATAATAATCCTGCTGCCGCTGCGACTTCAGGCTTATCATTTTTGACAGCAACATAACTTCCAAAACCTAACAAACTAGCCAAACCTAAGTATATTTTATCTCGCTGCATAACAGTGTTAACAAAACCAAAGTCCACTGATGTTTGCGTTTGGTCATTATCTGGATCGCTTGATGGCCATACTTTTGAAGAAGTATCAAATCCTAATCGAGACCAAACAGTTGGTTTAAAAGTCACTTTGTTTGTATGTTTAGGTGTTGACATACATACTGGAGCAGGCTCAGGTGCAGAATTTAGTGTTGCACCAGATGTCAATGGTGATACTGGCACAAATGCTGAAACTCCTGTAATCGCATGCTCAGCTACTGAAGTCTCAGATGCAGAATTTGATGTTGTCGATGATAATTTTCCAGATGTTGCACCAGATGTCAATGTTGTTGGCATAGCTGGAGTTGTTGTTGCTGCAAATGATACTTGCGGAGCAGGTGCTGTCACAGGTGCCGTAGCTGGTAGAGGAAATGGAGTTGTTGGTGTCAATGCTGTTGGTACTGGTGCCTGAGCTGGAGCAGGTGCTGGGGCCGGAGCTGGTGTTGGATCAGTTGCTGGATCAGTTGCTGGGGCCGAAGCTAGTGTTGATAGATCTTCGAACGAATCATTTTTTTTCAATGGTGAATTAAATTCAAATTTAGGTCCTTCTACTACCAATCTTTCATTTTTTTCTAATTCAACATGTGATGCTGGTCTTGGTGTTGGTGTTGCTACTGGTAGTGCTACTTGTACAATAAATTGTCTAACTTCATTATCTCTCAGCTCCTGCTGTATCTGACTTCCTCCATTATCATTTTCTTCATTGCGCACTCCTGCATAAACTGGCATTGGGGTCTGACCTGGAGTCAATGACGCTTCAACCATACTTTGCATCAATACAATTGATACCATAAACTTTGCATATTTATTCATACGTTATACCTTTATATTTAAAATTAATCTTTCTCATAGAATACCACAGCTATTTTTATTTACAATTGGCTGTCTGGGTTTTATACATATGGTACTGCAAGGCCTTTCGTTTTCATGTACCAAAAAGTTCCGCTGGTTTTTCTACAAGATTGTTTACAAAATTGTCCACGTTGCCTACACTATAAACAATGAATACAATATCGATTCCTATTACTTTTGTGGCGCTATGGATATAAAAAAAATAAATCTTTCTGAAATTTCACCCGACCATGTTCGAAACTTTTCGATCATCGCTCATATTGATCATGGCAAATCAACTCTTGCAGATAGACTCTTAGAATTTACTGGCACACTTTCGACCAGAACTGGAGAAAACAAACAATTTTTAGACAAACTGCAAGTAGAAAAAGAACGTGGCATTACCGTCAAAGCACAAACTGCTTCGATGTTTTATGAATATCAAGGACAACTTTATTTACTCAACTTGATCGATACTCCAGGACACGTTGATTTTACGTATGAAGTATCTCGATCTTTGTATGCATGTCAAGGCGCCTTATTACTTGTTGATGCAAGCCAAGGTGTTGAAGCGCAAACTATGGCAAACTTTTATTTAGCTTTTGAGCAAAATTTAAAAGTGTTACCAGTCATTAACAAAATTGATTTACCAACCGCAAACATCGAAAAAGTAACTGGTGAACTTAATCGACTTTTTGATTTTGATGAAAATGATGCAATTTTAACTTCTGCAAAAGCTGGTATTGGTATCAATGACGTTTTAGAAAATATTATCACACGAATTCCAGCTCCAGAATCTGATGGATCAAAACCATTAAAAGCCCTGCTCTTTGATTCTCGCTATGATGATTATCGCGGTGTTATCTGTTTGATTGCCGTTAAAGATGGTATGATCAAAAAAGGTGATACGATTTTCTTGATGCAAGCAAATGCTTACTACGAAGTGCTGGAAATCGGATTAATGTATCCAGAAGAAACTCCGATGCAAGCCTTGTATGCAGGACAAGTAGGCTACATCATCACCGGTATGAAAACGGTTCGTGAAGCAAAAATTGGAGATACAATTTGTCATAAAAATTCCAAAATCGAAGCTTTTCCTGGATTTAAACCATCAAAACCAATGATGTTTGCTGGTATTTTCCCTGTTGTTAATACCGATTTTGAAAACTTAGCTGATGCAATTTCTAAATTAACCTTAAATGATGCAAGTGTGACTATAGAAAAGAAAAGTTCAACAGCTTTAGGCCTTGGTTTTCGTTGTGGATTTTTAGGGTTATTGCACATGGATGTGTTTAAACAACGCTTAGAGCAAGAATACAACTTAGTGATTATCACAACTGCTCCAAGTGTGTTATATAAAATTCAATTAGCTCATGACCGAGGTTTAATCGAAGTTGAAAATCCATCAGATTTTCCAGATCCTGCAAAAATAGATTCAATTCTTGAACCAATGATTAATGCAACAATTATTGTTCCAGAAAAGTTTTTAGGTAATGTTTTTGCATTATGCCAAGAAAAACGTGGCTCGCAAACTAATATTTCATTTCTTGACGAAAACCGCGTCATCGTCAATTACAAGCTACCGCTCAACGAAGTGGCTACAGATTTTTATGATAAATTAAAATCATTAACTTCTGGCTATGCAAGCTTAGACTATGAAGTTTCTGGCTATGAAGTATCTGATTTAGTCAAAATGGATATTTTACTCAATGGCGAATCTGTTGATGCGCTTTCGTGTATCGTCCATAGAAGTAATGCTCAATCAATTGGTCGCGAACTTTCGGCAAAATTAAAAGAAGTAATTCATCGTCAATTATTTGAAGTTGTCATTCAAGCAGCGATTGGAGCAAAAATTCTTGCTCGTGATCAAGTTTCACCATTACGTAAAAATGTTACTGCAAAATGTTATGGTGGCGATATTACACGTAAACGCAAACTTCTTGAAAAACAAAAAGAAGGTAAAAAACGTATGAAGCAAGTGGGTAACATCGAAGTTCCACAAGAAGCTTTCTTAGCTATTTTAAAACGATAAAAAAAATAAGGGGTGATGTCATAATCGCCCCTTAATCTTGCACCAATACCACAGGATCACTATCAACATCATAATGCGTTGTTGAATCAAGATCAACTTGCCCAGTAAACCAAGTATCTCTAAAAAAATCTGTATTATACCGACAATCTTGTTCACCATCCGTGCAATAATGTCGATCGCCATGAACATTATCTTGAATATTTTGAATCACAACCGATGTAGAATTATGATGCGCACAATGTTTCCATCCATAGCCCCATACTAAACCAGCACAAAACATGACCATACCAGCATACAAAACATGCCTTAATTTCATAACTATCTCCTTGTATTTTATCGATATGAAACTCTTTGTAATCTTTGCAATGCTGCAGCTGTTGCAGCTTTACGAGCTTGTAACTTTTTATGATTCAATTCTTTTTGTGATTTATGTAAATCTTGCAATGCTTCATATTGTTCAAGTCTCAGCAAGGTCAGCTTACCTCCTGACATTGCTGTCATTTTTTGTACAAATCGATATAAATTAGCAACTAAAGGTTGTAATGTTGCAATATCTTGCACTGTTAAATTTTTATGTTTTTTGATTTTATTAAAAAATGTATACATAGCGCAAGATCTACATGCTTGCTTTGAAACAATGTTATTATTACTTTGCAAAACTAATCGCACAAAATCATTCAAATTATGCCCAATAAGCATATCAAACGTATACCATAATTCTTTATCAATAATACAATCTTGAGCAGGCATAGTAACAAAACTATAAGCATCCGCTGATTGAGGCTGATCATCAGACGCTACCTGACGATCAATGACATCATCTTGAACAACATCCTGATCCTGTAATACTGGCTCCTCATCAGTATGAGTACATAACGCATGCCCATCATCTCCAACCTTTTGAATCATCACATTTTGCGGTTGATAAGCAGAATCTATATTTTGCAATTGCTGATCCATAGATGATTTTTTCATATAAAAAATAGTCGATGATATTACAGCATAAAAAATTACCAATACAACAACGGCTTGAGCTCCAATTTTCAATCTGTGCATATAATCTCGCTTTCCTTACATAATTTTATAGCAATAAAAATTTTGATCGTTACAGGATATCTTCTCCTGATAGAATTATCAAACACTATACTCAATTCATGCAACTATGAGCAAGAGTTACTCTGCATAAAAAAAGTAGGCCCAAAACATTTCGGGCCTACTTTACTCAATTATATAGCAAAAAAATATTGCATACAGCTCTATTTTTCATCAAAAATAGAAAGGTCAATAATTTTAACTGATTTAAGAAACTTTACGATACGACTATGCTCAGTATTCCAAGATTTTATACAAGCCTTATCGCTAAATTTTCTTTCCTTCTCAAATTCCTTTTCCATTTTATTTAATAGCTGTTTAGTATTTTCAAGGGGTTCATTAATCTCTTGAGTTACTCGATATCCTTCATCAACATATTTTTTTAGTCTGCGCGTAACATCTTGCAATGCCTCTAAAGGCTCGGGAGCTTCATAAAATCTTGCAAGAGAATAAACAATCGTTGCAAAATCTTCCCTTCCTTTTTTTAATTGATCATAAGTTTTATCACCAATCACCTTATCTAAAGATTCAATTTTCAATAGACGCCGTTCATTTTTCGCTTGCTGTATACCTTCAGCTAAAATCGCATCGTCATATTCGGCTTGTGCAGATGATTGGTTTACTTTCTTTGGTTCTTTAGATGATTGTGATTTCTTTGATCGTTGCGCCTCCTTTTTTGACACTTTACCAACACCAGCATGTTGATCGCATCCCCCTGCTAATGACTGCGTAGCATGTGTACGTTGAGGTACAACAGCCGCAAGAACAGACCTACTTGCAAGCACGCGTGCAGAACTCATTGACGCCGTTTTAGTTGCTTCATTTTTTCTAAGAACTTGATCCTGAGATAAGTGCACGGGCTGCTTTTTCTTTTTAGTTTTTTTCTGACCAGTGCTTAATGTTGCTGCAACTGTTCCATTTTGGCTCAATAACGTATCGTCAGATGCTCCCAATGTAACATCGCTGTGATGGTCAGTATATTGATCCTGATATTTTTTATAGACAGGACTATTAAGCAAAGCCATAACCGTAACGGGGGACTTGACTGCACTAACAGAAAGGTCTTGGGCCGGGTGTTCAACAACCTGACAAGCTAAAGATTGATATGGCATAGTCATTGGCAATTCAGGCTCGATCATTCGTCGTA
>CANCGK010000036.1 GCA_947377595.1 bacterium
TATTGCTACTTTAAAATTATAAGATCTATGTATGTTCATGAGGTAATTTTAATTAGTCTTATTTGTAATCTTTGGTGCGATATATTTTGAATATAATTATACGCATTCTTGATCTGACTTTATAAAATATATTATTCTGACCTTGGTAACGTAAGCATAACAAATTAAACATATCTCATGAAGTTAAATTATGATTAATTATTATTTTTAAGGATTTTAATGCTCAGCTATCTTTTTTCAATTTTAGATGCAATGGATAGTTTATTTTGGATTTATGGGGGCGTGCCGACATTAATGCTTGTTGGTATTTATTTTACTATCAAGTCTAAGGCTTTTCAATTAATTAAATTTCCAGCAGTTCTTACCATTTTTAAAAATACTATATTTGATACATCAATAAATAAAAAAGGCGTTCGACCTTTATATGTTTTTTTTGCTTCAATTGGTGGTTGTATTGGTATTGGAAATGTTGTAGGAGTGTGCACGGCTGTGCAAGTCGGTGGCCCGGGAGCAGTTTTTTGGATGTGGGTCGCTGGTTTTTTTGGAATGCTTATTAAGTATGCAGAAATTTATTTAGGTATGATTTATAGAGTCTCTGATGGTAAAGATGGTTATATTGGTGGCCCTATTATATATTTACAACAATTACCAGGCGGTAAAATTTTAGCAAACATTGTAGCATTTTTATTATGTATTTATGGTCTTGAAATTTATATTTTTAGAACGATTACGCATAGCATTATTACTGGTTGGAATGTATATCCACCGCTGGTTATTTTTAGTTTAATAGGCTTGGTGCTTTTGGTTGGAGAAGGGGGTATTAATTTAGTTGGAAAAGTAAGCTCCGTTATTTTGCCTGTTTTTTTGACAGCCTTTTTAGGGATGAGCATTTTTATTTTTGCTGTTAATATTCATCAATTTCCTGCAATGTTACATTTAATTTTCAGTTCAGCATTCAATTCTCATGCAATGGTAGGAGCTTTTGCTGGAGCGTCTGTTATGATGGCCATGTCTCATGGAGTACGTCGTGCTTGTTATACAGGAGATCTTGGTATTGGATACGCTTCAATTATTCATAGTCAGACTTCAGAAACTAATCCAAGCAGAGAAGCTTGCATGGGAATTATGGCAATATTTTTAGATACATTTGTGATTTGTACTTTAAGTTTATTTTTAATTTTATTAACTGGCACATGGCATTGCGGTGTGCATGAAACTTTAATGGTTGCAACAGCATTAGGACAATATTTTCCTTTTGTGACAGTATTTTGGCCATTGTTTATATTTTTATTAGGCTATACTTCATTGACATCATTTTATGCAGTTGGAAAAAATGCAGCAAGCTTTTTGTTTGGTCCCATTGTGGATAAAATTTATCCAATTATTGCGGCATTTTTATTTATTGTATTTCCATTTTTTGGTGATATGTCTCAAGCTATGACATTTATGTCAATTACCGCAGCATTATTATTAATGTTTAATGTGTATGGTATTATTCGATTATCAGATAAAATTAAATTTAAATTAGAGATAAAATAATTATGAAACATCTTGTTGTATTTGCAGTTTTACTAACTGGTTCCTTTGATCTTTTTGCTGGCAATGCATTGAATGTAGATACATTGAATAAAGCTTATAAACTTATGTGTTGCACTGATAGTTACTATTATTTGATAACTCAGCCTGCAAGTAGAAAATTAACTGAAAATGATCTTGTTTTATTGCATGTTAAGAGTAAAAATAAATATCTTCATCAAACAAGCGAACGGCATTTTTATAATCAGATGAATAAAAAATAAAGTATACTTTATAAAATATCTTGTGAAGTATGAATATAAAAGCCCACCGTAAAAAGTGGGCTTTTATGTTATTGTAAGCGAGCGTAGAATTTTTTAGCTCGTAAATTTCTAGGTCTTTTTGGCTTTTCTATAGATTTTTCTTCTTGGTCTGATAAATTATCGATTTCTTGCGGTGTTAACAATCTCCATTCGCCAGTTTTTAATCCTTTTTTAGTCAATCCAGCATATTCTGATCGATCTAATTTAATATCTGGATGTCCAAGAGTTTCGAATAATCTTCTGACGATATGATTTTTACCACTATGAATCACAACTGTTGCAATTTTTTTAGAGTCAGTTGGATAAAAAGCTTCATCAACTTTCATAAATCCATCTTCTAAAGGAACGCCTGCAAGTAATGTATCAAGAGTTGATTTTGTGATATTTAATTCACTGGTAACTTGATATGTTTTTTTTACTTCATATTTTGGATGAGATAATTTTTGTGTCAAATTACCATCATTCGTCATAATCAATAATCCAGTTGTACTGCGATCTAATCTTCCGATTGGATAAAGTCTTTCTTCAAAAAAAGGTATAAATACGTCAGAAACAGTTTTTCTGCCTTTTTCATCAGCAAGTGTACAAACAAGATTTTTTGGTTTGTTAAATAGGATGTAAACTTTTTTAGCTTGCGTGATTTGGTTTTTTTCAACCATCACCACGTCTTTTGCTTGTACAGGGGTAAAAGGAGTTGTAACCTTAATACCATTTATCATTACTTGGCCAGCTTTGATAAATTCTGTAGCTTGTCGTCTTGAGCAATATCCAGATTGAGCAATGTATTTACTTAATGCTGGAGATGAATTTGTAGTCATAATGTATAATTATCGTTATATTAAGCGGTTTTTATACTTTTAGTATACAAGATTTTTAGATTATAGACAATCAAGACGCTTTTTCATAAAATATACGCCGCATGTCAGTGATAATAATGCAAAACATATAATCATAAAGCAGCATAACGAAAAAGATAATGAATTCGTCGAATCAAGTGTCGCAGATCGTGCACCTTCCATGATATAGGTCATAGGATTACATAAATCTAAGTAAGCAAGGTAAGGTGAAATTTTGTGTAATGTATGCCATGGAAATTGAAAGCATCCAAGATACCACATAGGAAATATTAAACGAAGCCATAGATTTTCTACTTGCAGCATGTTTTGTATGGCTGTTGCAAAGATGAGCATAAAGCTACCATAAAATAATGAAGCACATAGAAAAATAGCTAGAAATTTGATCAAAGAAAATTCTGGAAATGGTGTTATCGTGCCTAAAACTAACATGCCACATGGAATAATGGATAGCGAGATAATCAATGCTTGCAGCGCAGTGCTGATTGCGTATTTTATAAATATCAACCATTGCGGTATGGGTAAAGTTAGTTCATACAAAATGGCTTGACCTTCAGTCATGTCATCAATTAAATCAATCGCATTAAATGCTGCGATAAAAAACCCGTAACCTATTGCAGAGCTGATGAGAATAAATGGTGCATAATTTTGCAAGCCCATAGAAGGTAAAAACATTTTTGCGACAAAGACTAATAAAGTAATTCTGCATAAAGCTATACGCATTTTATGCAAATAGACTTGTCTGAAAATAAAAAAATCACGAGTTAAGAGTTGTGTAATAATTGCAAGGTAATAATAAAACAGAGAGATAGGTTGGTTCATGATAGCCTTTATATTGCATCTAAACGTTTTTTAAGCAAATAAATCCCAATTGATCCCATGGGAATAGTAAATAAAATAAGAGCCAGTATGCAGTACCAATAAGGTAATGATAACGCAGGATCGAGCGTTGCTGCTCGCATACCTTCAAACATAAAAACCAATGGGTTGCATAAATCAAGGTAGGCTAAAGTTGGGCTGATGCTATGCATATTTTTCCAAGTAAATTCAAATCCGCCAAGGCAAAACATTGGAAAAATAATTCCACCCCATACATCTTCAATTTGCGTTACAGTTTTTGTAATGGCAATAATAAATAAAGAAAAAAAGCCTGCAAGTAATGAACTTATGATCATAATTAAAATGAATTTGGGGAAAGAAAAAAATGGAAATGATAAATAATTCCATAGTAATAATTTTCCAGCAGGGATAATCATAAGCGCAAGTGAAAATGCATAGATAGTATTTGATATTGCAATTTTGATAAACAGCATCGTATGTGATATAGGTAACGTCATATCATAGCTGATAGATTTATTGCCTTCTAAGTCAGCTACAGTTGCAGTTACATTATCCATAATGCCAAAAAATGATTTTGAAATAACGCAATTGACCAGTAAAAATTCACCTTTATGAATCCATCCAAGTTCTGGCATAATAAATTGATAGACGAGTAAGCAGAGTAATACCCAACATAAAGTATTGATATAATTGTCGATTGCATTTTGTGCAAAAACTTTTAAATCTCGCTCAAGTAGGCGATAAAAAACATGACATTGCATTGATAAATTTTTAAACATATACATCCTAAATACAATCAAGACGATGTTGTAGTTTACGTATTCCTAGATACCCAAATAGTATAGAAAATAATATGAGCATGTTCATACACAGCCAAAATGGTAAAAATTGATCGGCAGGTAAAGCGGTGGAGCGAATGCCATCCATAATATAGACAATTGGATTGCATAAATTGATGTAGGCAGCAGTAGGACAGACTTGATAGAGCATTTTCCAAGAAAATTGGCATCCACCTAAAAACCATAAAGGAAACATAATGCGACTGCGAACCATGGTCAGCGTTGGTAAATCAGGAATGTAGCTGGTAACAAATAAGGTAAAAAAACCATAAAACATATTGAGTGTAAAAAATGCAATAAAAAATTTAGGCCAATGAATTGCATGTAAATGCAAATCGCTGCCTAAAATAATTTTTCCCATAGGAATAATTAATATTGAGCTTGCCATAGATTTATAAGCGCTTGCACAAGCTTGTTCTACAAAAAATAGTGACGAAGATATCGGAAGTGATAGATAGTAACTTACGGTTCTATCACCTTGTAAATCTGCAAGAAACATTGCAATGGAGGTCAGCATTTCTAGTAAGCCCCAGACCGCAAGATGACCAAGCAGAGTAAATGTCCCGTATTGTCGATTTTCAATACCAAATAAAGGCATAATGTGATATGCAACTAAGAGAACACAGCTCACCCAGACTAAAGCATCGATAGCGCGATAGATCCAGCGGCGATTATAAATTTCTATGTCTTTGCACAAAATTGCAAAAAAAGTTTGTATAATTTCTTTATTGAGCATCGATGTCAGCGTCCTCTTTAATCAATTCAATAAATACATTTTCTAAATTATCTTGTCCATAGGTTGTTTTTAGATTTGCAGGTGTATCGATTAATTTAATCACACCTTTATCTAAAATACAGACGCGATCAGATAGATATTCAGCTTCATCCAGGTAGTGAGTTGTCAGGAGCACGGTAACACCATCTTTTTTTAATTCTTTAATAACGTCCCATAAATTTCTACGAATGTGTGGATCAAGCCCTACAGTCGGCTCATCTAAGATGACAATTTTAGGTTGATGCATTAAGGTACGAGCAAGTAAAAAGCGTTGTTTATAGCCGCCAGATAAAATCGAACCTTTTGATGTTGCGTATTGTAGCAGGCTAAATTTTTTCATTAAATCATGAGCGCGTTGTTTGATAACATTTTCTGGCAAATTAAAATATCGGCCAGCGAAATATAAATTTTCTTCTAAAGTCAGCATGCCATCAATGTTTGGTTTTTGAGGGCAAAAGCCAATAATTTTACGATAAGCAATAAGATCTTTGTAAATTGATGAGCCTTCATAGGTAATATCACCAGATGTTGGTGGATTTAATGAAGAAATTATGGATGATAAAGTTGTTTTTCCAGCACCATTAACACCAAGTAAACTTAAAATTTCGCCTTGGTAAATATCCAGAGAGACGCCTTTAAGAGCTCTAATAGTTTTATTAGATGTTTTAAAAGTTTTGGTAATATTTTGAATAGAAAGTAAGATTTTGTCAGACATGTCATAGCCTTTATCTAAGGGCGTAAATTTACGTGGAAATTATATATTATTTAAAGATAATTTATTTGAGTTTAAAAAGTCAATGAGAACTGTTGTTTTGCCGTATTTTCACTCAGGAAATAATGATAATAAATCATAAACGGATTTAAATTTATGGACGTGCTTAGTTCCTTTAGTTTCTAGTTTTTGATCGTGAGCAATAATTAAGTTATCAAATCCAAACTTAATAGCTTCTTTTGCATGAATATCAATATTTTGAATCGGTTTGATTAAACCAGTTAAAGAGACTTCTCCAAGAGCGATAGTTTTTGCAGGAACAGGTTTTTGAAAGTAACTCGATAGCAAAGTTAAAGCGATGCCTAAATCTGCAGAGTTATCTTTAATTTTAATCCCACCGCTGAGTTTAAAGAAAATATCGCAGCTGCTAAATTTAATATGCAGATATTTTTCTAAAATTGCGGCAACTAAAACAATTTGTTTATGATCAATGCCGGTTGCTACGCGTTGAGCGACACTAAATTGAGTTTGAATACATAATGCTTGCAGCTCTAGAAAAACAGGTCGTGTTCCTTCTAGGCTGCTGATAATCACAGAGCCTGGAGTGTGTTTTGTGTCATTGATTAAGTGTTGATTAATATTTTCGATAGGAATCATACCTTGTCCAGTCATGGCAAAAAATCCAATTTCGTTAATTGATCCAAATCGATTTTTTTCTGAACGTAAAATTCGAGTTTGCCATTTATCTTCTTTTTGTAGATAAAATACAGCATCAACAATATGTTCTAAAATTTTTGGACCAGCCATTTGGCCTTCTTTGGTGATATGACCAGTTACGATCGTTGCAATATTATGATCTTTTGCAAGTTTCATCAAATAAAAAGCAGTTTCTCGTAATTGCGTTATGGTGCCAGGCAGACTAAAATTTTCTGAACTATAAATATTTTGAATCGAATCGATAATGACAATATCGGGCTTTTCTTGTTTGCAAGTCTCTATGATAATTTCTAGCGTTGCTTGGGTCGAAAATAAAAGTTTATTCGAACTGTTGTTAAGACGAGAAAATCTTAATTTTACTTGCGATAATGATTCTTCGGTCGAAAAATAAAACACTTTGTGTTTTTGAGCAAATTGACTGCAGACTTGTAATAGTAATGTCGATTTTCCTATGCCAGGATCACCTGTAACGATCGAAAATGATCCAGGAACGATACCATTACCAGTCACTCGATCCCATTCGCTGATATCGGTAGTAAAGCGAGCAACTTCTTGCGTTGATATTTCATCAAGAGATTGCATCTGTGTTACTTTACCAGGGGTTGATGTTTTTGGTTGCGATGGCAAAGCTGTAATTTCTTCTAAGGTATTCCATTTTTTGCATTCTGGGCAGCAACCTTGCCATTTAGGAGATTGGTGTCCACAATTTTGACATTGAAAATAATTTGAATGCTTTGCCATGATTGTTCGCTTTATAGATTAATTATTTTTTTGATCTGTTGGTCGTGATCCAGGAATAACTTCATGACAATCTCTGCAACGAGGAGTATAGTCACTTTCGCCAACCATAACAATTGGATCTTGGTAATAAGCAGGTTTGCCATCAATAGTACGTTGTGTAATGCAATATTTATCTTGCTTGCATATTGAACAAATTGCTTTTAATTTAACGACTTCATCTGCAAGAGCTAATAAATCTCCCATAGCTCCAAAAGTCTCTCCTCTAAAATCAAGATCAAGTCCAGCTACAATGACATCTTTTTTTTGTAATAACATGCGACGTACAAACGTCAAAAGTTCATTTTTATCAAAAAATTGTGCTTCATCGATTGCAATCGTTGAATAATTATTCGCTTGGATAATATGTTCCATTTCAGTTGTGTTAAGTACGCCAATACATTTTATAGAACTTCCACTACGAGATGAAACATTGGTTGCTGGATCTGCATGATTATCATTTAAAACTCGATTATCCCAGCCGTGTTTAAAGACGCCAACTTCATCAGGACTTGCTACCATGCGACGTCTGCTCCAACGAATAAATTCATCAGATTTTCCACTTGCCATAGAGCCGCAAATGACAGTTAAATGATTATGTGGTTGAGGTTGTATAAAGCTTACATGTAATAACAATAGCGATACAATTATTGTTTTTTTTGTATGATGTAACATAAAAAATCCCGAATACGTTTGATAAAATATTTATTTATATTTTTTATCTTATCGTATAAAAATCTGTATTTCTAGTCTTACAATTTAAATTTTTGTGTGGTATAGGAGAGAACTTTAACAGCACAAAGATAATATCGAAAAAACTGTTCCCATCTTAGAAACTCATAAGACCATTTCTGGTGATATAGTTTACAAACAAGCAGGGGCAAAACGACCGAAATATTTTTATGAAACAACCGATTACATAAAATTTCATAGGAATGATCAAGAATTTTTTGATATTTTAGCGACGCCACAAGCTATCAAATCTCAAGCTGTCATACGTGGTTTTCTAGCTCGTCAAAAATA
>CANCGK010000037.1 GCA_947377595.1 bacterium
TGATCCTTTAGTCATGACTATTTTAATCGAACATGCAGGGGGATCTGCTGCTGCTGTTGCCGTTGCTCAAAAATTTCTTGCTCAATACATCAAATTAATGAGATAATAAGAATTACTTAAAAAACGATTAATTATACGCTAAAGGATGCATATGGGCATATTATCAGGGATGCTTATTGTGGCGGTGGTGAAAATTTTAACTGGCAAAAAAATATCTCCAACAGATCAATCAAAAATTGATCTCAAAACATCCATGCAACCATCGACAGAGAATCAAACTCACGACAAAAAAGCAGAATCATTTTTTTATAAAAACGTTCTAAGACTTAAAAAGTTCTATAAATCTTTACGTAAATTATTTTTATAAAAGACCTATCAATCATACGCGTTGTAAGTTCATGTTGAGCTGTAACAACTCAGCTATAGTTTTTTGCCCTACATTTTCTACGAAAATTTCGGGAAATTAAGAGGCCGGTGGGCCTCATGCACTCTTTTTTTTCATCGAAAAAGCGTTGAGTGGCCGCCGCCACAGACATTTCCGGAGATGAGCATAGCGACATCGTAGGCTTTTATCTTACATTTTAATAGTGCTAATTCGTTACGTTGAGCTTTCAACAGCTATGAACTATACACCGACCATTTACAATGTCATATCAACATGTCATCTTTATATTCATTCATGGGTATCATTCGTTTTAAGATCAGAATGGATCAAAAAACAACAAGACGAACAAGCATCATTGAAACGTTTTTTACATGAATTCAAGCGAGCAAAACAATTTTTATAATAACTATTTTGACTTTCAATACGATGACTAAGATGCATACAACACATCACACTCAACCGCATTGCATCTAGTTCTTGAGTCGTAACTATACTTCTGGGCGACTGCATAGTTATCAAAAAAACATGAAAAAACAGACTCGTTATGCATAACAATTTTTTTATCATTTTTTCACTTTTTATATAAACTAAAAAAATAGGTACACATTTTACTGTATACCTATTTAAATTTTTTAATGAAAACTAATTACTTAGTTTCTGCTGCTTTTTTAGCCGCATTCATTTTTTTTGCTAAGCGAGAGATTTTACGAGCTGCAGTATTTGGATGCAATAATCTTTTACCTTTTGCTCGAGCAATTTTAGCTTGCGCATCGTTGAACAATGTTTCAACATTTTGCATTTCTGTTGATTCGATTGCTGTCAAAACTTTTTTTACTGCAGTTTTAATTGCTGAACGACGAGCAACGTTTTTAATGCGACGTTTTTCATTTTGAAGAACGCATTTTTTTGCTGATTTACTATTAGCCATAACTTCTTACCTTAAATTACTTTTGTTACTTTACCAGCTTTAACACATTTTGTGCAAACCGCACCACGCTCAACAATAACTTTTGGACTTGACACACGTACAAAACGCATTGTATGCACATTCGGATAAACCCAACGTTTCGTTTTGTTATTTGCGTGACTTACATTATTAGCCACTTGTGGTCGTTTATCGCAAACTAAACAAATTCTTGCCATTTATTAACCTTATTATCAATAATATTTTCTACTATTTTAAGTTTACTACAATGAAAATTAATTACAAATTTTTAAAGCCTACAATCATAAAATTTCTTAAAAAAACAGTTTATTACCAGCTTTTAATGCTCCATAACCTATTTTTTCTTCAGACTTTCTATAATCACACACAAGACCACCTGATTCTTGAATCAGCAACATACCTGCTGCAACATCCCACCAAGCTATATCTTGAAAGACAATCAAATCGATAGATCCAGTCGCTACATATATAGCATCAATACCAGCAGACCCAAAATATCGCCTTGAAATTTGTATTTCCTTTTCTTTTAATTTCAATCTTATATCACGTACTTGATCTAAAGAACAATCTACAAAGGCAAAACCTCCTTTGATAGATCTATTTTTAAATTCTATGACTTTACCATTACAAAATGCTCCATGATTTTTTTCAGCATAATAAAATTCTTGTAAAACAGGAACATATATTGCACTGACCATGGTCTCATTTTTATAGGTTAAAGCAACCATAATACAAAAATGTGGAATCCCTTTTACAAAATTTTTAGTTCCATCTAAAGGGTCAATAACCCACACCCACTCAGAATCATTGTGATCATAACCTGATTCTTCAGCACAAAATCCTGCTTGGGGCATAATTAAAGCAAGCTCTTTTTTTAAAAAAGCTTCATTTTCTACATCAACAGCCGTGACAATTGAATATTTTGCTTTTTCAAATATTGCATAATCAGCTTTAAAATAGTTCATGACCAATCTACCAGACCGCATCATGATATCTTGTAACTGAAAATAATATTTTAAATTATGCATTACTTAAATTAATGTTATCGTTTCTGGTTGTTGCATACCTAAAGCTTCATAAATTTCTGATGCTTCTACAACTTCTTTGTCTAACAACAAATTTGCAATAATATCTAATTTATCACGATTATCTTCTAACATTTTATACGCATTTTGATATTCAGATTCTAAAATCAAGGCAACTTGCTCATCAATTTTAGTTTTAGTTTCTGTTGATAAATACGCATCATCATACACAGCTTTACCTAAAACATCATTCATACCCATGTAAGCTACCATTCTGTAAGCAATGTTTGTAGCTCCTTTAAAATCACTACCAGCTCCAGCGGTCATAACATTACATACCAGCATTTCTGCAGCTCTGCCACCCATAGACACACGAATATCAGCCAAATACTCTTCTTTTGTTTGCAAATATTGTTCGCCTGAAGGCAACATACATGTTACACCCAAAGAACCTCCTGTACGTGGAGTAATCGTCACTTTATGTAACGGATGAGTTAAATCACCCATTAAAATATTAATTAAAGTATGTCCACCTTCATGATATGCGGTAATTCTTTTTTCTAGATCACTCATAACAATAGTTTTTGCTAATTTACCCATGCTGCTAGCATCACGAGCTTCATTAAACTGCGTCATAGTAATTTTATCTAAACCAGCCTTTGTTGCTAAAATAGCAGCGGTATTAATAAAATTAGATAAATCAGCGCCTGTATATCCTGTTGTTGCTCGTGCTAATTTTTGCACATCAATATCTGAAGCTATTTTTACTTTTTTCAAATGTACTTGTAAAATTTCTTGACGAGAAATTAAATCTGGAACAGGTACCGTTACCACTCGATCAAATCGACCTGGTCGCAATAATGCTTTATCTAAAACATCTGCTCTATTGGTTGCAGCCATAACAATGATTGGTTCTTCATTAACTTCAAAACCATCCATTTCTGTCAGCAACTGATTTAATGTTTGTTCTCTTTCATCACTGCCACCATTACCACCACCACTGCGTTGACGTCCAACAGCATCAATTTCATCAATAAATACGATACATGGAGCATTACGTTTTGCTTGAGCAAAAAGATCACGTACACGAGACGCACCGACACCAACAAAAACTTCGACAAAATCTGAACCACTGACGCTAATAAATGGACAACCTGCCTCACCAGCTACAGCACGTGCAAGCAATGTTTTACCAGTACCTGGCTGACCTTGCAAAAGAACGCCTCGAGGAATTTGTGCACCAATTTTTCGATATTTACCTGGATTTTTTAAAAAATCAACAATATCCATTAATTCTTCTTTTGCTTCGTGAGCTCCTGCTACAGATGCAAATTTTTCTTTAATAGAATTTGGCATAAAAATTTTTGCGCGACTTTTTCCCATATTAAAAAGTCCACCGCCTTGACCGCCATTACCTTTACCTTGTCTGTTAATATACCATGCTGAAAGCATCCCTAATACTAACAAAACTGATAACAATAATATGAGATACCAAAAATTAGACGTAACGCCTTGCGTTGCAACAGAGTAATCAACTCCATATTTTTCGAACAAATCAAAATCAGTATCACGTTGCACAACAGTTGCCTGAAATCTTTGATTATTTTTCAATACACCGTCAACTTGTTGTCCATTGACAACTATAGATTGCACGTGCCCAGATTTTACCTGGTCTAAAAATTCTTTATACGTAAATTCATGTAAAGTCTTTGCATAATCAGTTAATTGAGTTAAAGCAAATAATAATGCAAACATAATAATAATGCCGATTAAAAGAGCTTTTGGACCACCAGAAAATGACGGTTTTTTAAATGGTTTTTTTGACATAGTCTATGCAACCTTTTCTACTAAATTGAAATTCATTATGATATTTTGTATAGAGTAAGACAATGAATAGATGGAATCAAGATATTCTTCTAAAATGGCCTACGATTTATTAAGTATAATAAAAATAAAAACGTCTGTCGACAATGTTTCAACCTGCAGATTAATTATCTCTGTAATTGTTCTATCATATCAAGTACAGCATCAACAATAACTTCTGGCTGTTCCATCGGAATCAAATGCCCGCTATGATGAGCGATAACATGAGATGATTTTTTTGATTTTTTCACTAAATGCGACTGCAAAATAGGCCACTGTACATTAACATGGGCTATTTGCTCTGGTGTATAAAAATGCTCAATTCGAGAGTCATTAAAAAACGGCTTACCAGAGCTAATAACGATTAATGGAACTGTAACCAAAGATGAAGCTTTTTCTTTCAGCTGCCTGCAATTTTCTGGACCAAAAAAAGCTTCTGCTCGCAACGTATCTATATATTTATTCGTCATACTTTGTGCGTAATAAATCTCTTGAATATGATCTGGCAACTTTGATATTTGCTTTTTCATAAAATCACAGACCGCAGGAAATTGAGCCAATGCACGCAATATTCCTAAATAAAAAAATCCCGTTAAAAGCTGAAAATAATGAGGCGCGGGAGGATTTAACACATGCACTTGATCCTCATGAATCGAATCAACCAAGATCAGCCCAGCGACCTCATCTGGATACAAAGCTGCATACATCTGCATATTGCATCCACCAAATGAATGCCCTACTAAAATATATGGCCCAAAAATATGTGCATTATGTAACATGGTTCTCAATTCATGAACAATATTAAAACTTGTTCGAGCTAAAGGGCTTGGATCAGACCATGCATAACCAGCACGATCATACGTAATAGTTCTTACAAAAGGAGCAAGCTTTGGTTGAACTAAAGACCAGTCTAAAGAATTACATGCAAAACCACCATCCATAATAACCGTATACATCGATTCATAAGATGGATTTACACAGTCACTATGTTTATTGTGTATATCGCTTGATGCTGAATCAATCATGTGCAAACTATATCCGCCAATATCAACCATCTGACCTATCGGCATATAATTACCCTGATCTGACTGTGTACCAAAATACTGATACGATATGCCGTATCCTGCCAAAGCCAATATTGTTGCGCTACAAAGCTGTAAACTGAGTAACATCATCACAAAAACCTTTGTTGTAAAAAATTATAGAACTATTTATGTACAGCCTTGCTTAAGACTTTACATCTTATACTTAGCATAGTCTATGACATATCTTTTGCACTATTTTTACTCAACAAATATTGTATGAACAGGAGACCATGCAGGATATGTACAATTTTCTGATGCAGGCGTTATATACTGCATACGACCAGTTAACAGATTATAACGAGCTATACGACTTGCGCCATGCAATCGAGCTGCAAAAATAATAAAATTGCCACACGCAGACCAACAACCTTCTTCTTTGCTTTCTGCCCCTGTCGTTAATTGTTCATGCGTTTTTGTTACAAAATCATAGGTAAAAATTTGCATCGCACGATGTACCATTTTAGAATACAACAACTTATGAGTTGCTTTACAATAAGCAGGACATGCACAATAACCGTCGGTTGCCAAAGGGGTAATTTTTAATGTTTTCATATCTAAAAGATAAATCCCTGGATATTTTGTTTGATAATCAGAAACAAATGCTAATGTTTGATCATCGATATAACATGGTGAAAAATTATCCGCAGAATTATGGGTAATATTATTAAAAACACGATGATGCTGTTTATCTAAAAACGAATGGTATAATTGAGTTGATCCATCCTTTGACAAACAAAATACTATATTTTTATGATCGTCAGAAAAAGCTGGAAGCATGTTTAAACCATCAAAACTACAAATTGTCCTGCGTTTGCCATACATATTTGCCATAACTAATCGCACATTTGACAATGTATTTTCTGAATAAAACAACAGAGGATCATCTGCCTGATTACTCCAACGAGGAGCTAAACATACCGTTGGCAATTCAATTAAAGGACGAGAATTTTTACCATCTGCATCGGCAATATAAATATGTTTATACACTTTATCACGGCCATTTTGCTTAACCCATAATTGCTTACAGTATGCTATTTTTGAAGAAAAACAACTTGCACTACCCATAAATTCTGGCCAAATTTGATCAGCAACGTTATGAGCCCAACCTCGTATGATAGTTCCACGTTTTTCATATTTTTTACCTGCAATCATTTCTGCCTGCTCGGTATCATACAATCGCCAATGTATAGAATTTTTTTCTTCTGATAAAAAAATAGCGATATAAAAATCTTTGTTATAAAGCTCTTTAATTTCTGATTTTTTTTGTATTTTTTTAAAAGACTGCACTTTGACCGTGCACTGCTCTGTCATTTGAAAATCAGATGCAATCACATGTGCAATTTTTTCTAATTGTTCATTCGTTTGATCTGCAACATATCCTATAAAAACATTCATTTTTTCATGAGCTATAGCTCGAACCGCGACATGAACAGTGTTTTCTTCTTGCGCATATATCATGGTAAAAAATAAACACACTATACCTAATTGCTTTTTCATCCAAACCTCATTCATGAATATATTTTTATGCTTGACCTAATTCAACAATAATTTCTTTACCGTATAACTTTTTAGGCAATGTTATTTTAAATAAAGCTGCTCGTGCACACATATCATTGGCTCTACTTCCCGAACTTTTTTTCACGCTTACTCGTTCAGGACGACCATGATTTCCGACAAAAACTAACAATTCACAAATTGCATGTTTGCCCATACCAACTGGTGGTTTGTAATATTGTGTCACTTGAGTTTTAATATGATCCTGTATTTCTAACATTTCAAGATCATGACTTCCAACAAATGTTACATGATCTAAAGATGCATCATCTTGAGCTAATGGTAGATCTACACTATGCTTATTTTCAACAACAAGATCTTGCTGCACCAAAGATTGTTTTTCTTTCTGTTCTACAGCTTGATCACTCATAACAATTTTCTTAATTTCTTTATCTACAACATCAACCTGCTTATGTTCATTCTTTTTAATTTCAGGCAATACAGATTTTTGTTCCAAAGGCTTTTCTTGCTTTAGATCTTTTTTGATATCAGGCTTTAACTCTATAGTATTTTTCTTTTTATCGCCAACGAGCTTGATATCTTTTTTTTGTATGTGCTGCGCAGGTATGATTTTTTCAACTTTCTTCTCAATTGCAGGTTTTGTTTGCACAACAGTTGTAGCTTTTTTTACCTGAGATGGCGCATGTTTTTTTTCGATTGCAGGCTTTATTTTTTGTTGCACAGATTGCACTGGTACAACCTTTGCTGGTTGTTCTTTTTTAACCTGCTCAGTAACTTTTTGTGCTAATTTTTTTTGATACATATCATAATCTATTACTTTTCGATCCATAGATTTTATCTGATGAGCATCATGATTACTTTTATTCTGCTTAATACGCTTAGCAAGAGGCATAAACACAATAGTCGACTGATTTTTATGATCATGCATAACAAAACGTTCTGGTGAAAACTTGCCAGAATCACACAAAAAAGCTATCGCAAGCAATACAACATGCGATAGCAAAACAAAAACAAGTATATCTTTAAAAAAATCTCTTTTATTATACTGCACGTTTGGTCGCTAAGGCCACGTACTTGATACCTCCGGCCATTTTAATGGTATCAACAAGATCTATAACTTTTCCATACTCAACCGCTTGATCAGCTTTAACAAAAACCATTTCTACTTTTTTTTGCTGACCTAATTGTTGAAGTTCTTTAATAATCTCTTGCAAGCTTAAAACTTTACCGTTTAAATGCAATACTCCTTTGGCATCAATATAGACAATCGTTTCTTGCTGAATATGATGCTCCATTTCATCAACTTGAGATGTCGGCAATTCAACTTTAATGACATTATTCATCATAGGCGTTGTAATCATAAAAATTACCAACAATGTCAAAGCTGTATCAATTAAAGGAGTTAATGATACTTCTGGCATAGTAATTGGTTGGGATGGTCTGCGAAAACGATTGTATCTCATAAGATCTCCTTAATTTTTTCATCATCAAAGAATGTCGACATAACAACAGGATCATGATCAACAACTAAATTACGAGCG
>CANCGK010000038.1 GCA_947377595.1 bacterium
CACTTACACTATGGTTGCTATATTTCAGGAACCAGGCAACAGAGCTCTATCAGCTGAAGCCACCAATCTATTGCAAGCTCTTAGTGAACAATTTGTCACAAAAAAGATTATTCAACCAGCAATTTTTGAGGGAGATGCTCTACAAAACATGCGAGCTGCAGATCCTGCTGCTGAGCGCGTCTTAAAGGAAACTGAAGCTTATACATCGCAAGCAGCTGATAAAGCTATTGAAATGGTTGTAGCTACGTATAATAAAAATACAAAAGAGATAACGACATACACAATAAAATTACTGACCGATAATTCACGTACCATCACTCGCTTATCTTATCCGATACGTGATTCAGAAGTGATTTCCAATCGTACTGTTACAATGCCAAAAAATATGACGAATATAAATGTTGAAAGCTTACAGGGTCTTTTTAAACGAGAAGAATCCCCAAGCAATTAACCTAAGAGAAAGAATCAATCAACTCCATCAAAAGATGATAACTAAAAGATAGGGCAACAAGCACACTTCACGATAATATTGATGCAATATATTGTTTTTCAAGATTAAGCTCCTTAAGCTATGATAAATTGCAACGATAAAATTGAAGGTTTTTTCCAAAAACTAAGGGGGAGGGGTAGAAATGGAAACAAATATCAAAAACAATGCAGTCAAAGAGATTATGTCTCAAGTAATACCTATAGTTCCAGCTGTAGATGTCATTGTTTTTCCACACATGATCGTACCTTTGCTGGTCGTCGATGAACGCATCATTCAAGGTATTAATTTTGCGCTTAATGGCCAAAAAATGGTATTGCTACTTTCTGCAAAAAGTTATGACGAAGAGAATTCTCAAGAAATCGAAACTGAAAATTTATACAAAATCGGTACCGTTGCATCCATTATGCGGGTGATTAATGTACCAGAAGGCGGAGTTAAAATTTTGATTCAAGGAATCTGCAGAGCAGCTGTTCAAACGATTCAAAACGATGATGGAATTTTAGCAGCTCATATTAAATCAGTCGATTTTGATAATCAAGCAGATGAAGAAACTACAGCTTTAGTCAAAAATATTAAAGAAATATCTGGACAACTTTCTATGACAAGCCAATCATTTAGTCCAGATTTTCATACCATTTTAACTAAAATGCAAAATCCAGAAAAAATTGCTGAATTTATTTTGTCTCATCTTGATCTAGAAACGACAAAAGCGCAAGAATTACTCGAACAAACAAATTTAAATAACTTGCTTGAAGGTATTTATCAAGAACTGCATAAAGAAATCTCAGTTGCACAAGTCCAAGAGCGCATCAGAAATCATACTCGTGATGCAATCAATAAAAGTCAAAATGAGTTTTATTTGCGCGAGCAATTGAAATCGATTAAAAAAGAGCTGGGCGAAGGAGACGAAGATCTTGATACTTTGCGCAGTGAATTAGAGTCAAAGCCATTACCAGAAAAAATTAAAGCTGAAATGAAAAAACAGCTGAGCAAGCTAGAACGGATTTCACCAGATTCTATGGAGGCTTCGGTAACGAGATCTCATATTGAATGGGTATTATCATTGCCATGGGGTATTTCGACAACTGATAATCTTGATATCACTCATGCTAAAAACGTGCTTGATGAAGATCATCATGGCCTTGCAGATATTAAAGAGCGAATTTTAGATTTTATATCAATTAAAAATTTAAAACAAAATGGACCAAGCCCTATTTTATGTTTTACTGGTGCTCCAGGAGTTGGTAAAACCTCTCTAGGAAAATCTATTGCTCGAGCTCTTGGCAGAAAGTTTCATAGAATTTCTCTTGGTGGCGTTAAAGACGAATCAGAAATTCGTGGTCATCGCAGAACTTATGTTGGCGCTATGCCAGGCAGATTTATTCAGGCAATGAAAAAAGCTAATTCTATGAACCCTGTGATTTTAATTGATGAGTTAGATAAATTAGGTTCAGATTTTCGAGGAGATCCATCAGCAGCAATGCTCGAGGTTTTAGATCCACAACAAAATACTGATTTTTATGATAACTATTTAGGCGTGCCTTTTGATTTATCAAATGTACTGTTTATTGCAACATCAAACGACATTAGCTCTATTTCTGCACCATTGCGAGACCGTATGGAAATTATTGATCTATCAGGATATACAACTGCAGAAAAGGTTGCGATTGCAAAAAATCATTTAGTCCATCAAGCGATTATAGAATCTGGACTTGAACAAAAAAACTTTTTGTTAACTGATGAAGTTATAGAAATGATCATAACTGGGTACACTCGTGAATCTGGTGTTCGAAATTTAGCACAACAGATTAAAAAGTTATGCTCAAAAGCAGCTCGATCATTTGTAGAAAAGCAACAAACGATCATTATTACCCCAGAAAATCTTGAGGATCATTTAGGTCCTAAACGATTCATGGATGAATTAGTCCATGCTAAAAACATGGTTGGTATTACAAATGGCTTAGCTTGGACATCTTTTGGTGGAGAAGTGTTAAAAATTGAAGCTGTCCTAATGCCAGGATCAGGCAAATTAATTTTAACTGGTCAGCTAGGCGACGTCATGAAAGAATCTGCACAAGCAGCATTAAGCTATGCAAGAGCTCATGCGCAAGAATTTGCAATTAATGATGAAAAATTTACCAAATTTGATTTACATATCCACGTTCCTGCAGGTGCTGTTCCAAAAGATGGCCCTTCTGCTGGCATTACAATGCTAACATCAATTTTATCAGCTCTAACAAATCGTATGATTGATGCATCATTTGCTATGACTGGTGAATTAAATTTACGTGGAGATGTCATGCCAATTGGTGGTATTAAAGAAAAGCTGCTTGCAGCAAAACGCAATCGCATGACTTCGATTATTTTGCCAGAACAAAATAAAAATGAATTACCTAATCTTAAAGATTTCATGCATGATATCAATGTCATCTGGGTAAGCCATGCAAATGAAGTTATGGAAAAAGTATTATTGCCATTAAGCGCATAGCATATAATTCTTTATTCGTTTACAGGGAAAGGGTCACACCTTTCCCTGTTTTTTCATATTAATTTTCTATATGAAACATCTAAAACATAGAACCAATCAACATTCCTACAAAAAACTCCATTATTTTTATCATTTTTCTTGAATTTGCCATAAAAAATAATTTACAATAGTTTCAGATAGAAAATACTATAAGTAAATAGGAAAAGGAGTTACTATGTCAAAGTCATCAAAATCATGTAGTTATACAGGCCATATGAAAACTATGAATCGCGTTAATGAAGCAAAAATTAATTACAGTGTTAACTCATCACAATCTCATCAAGCGCATCCACAGATCGAACAAAAGCACATGAAACATAGAACTGATTATCCTGAAGTTGCAGCAGAAATGAGAGCTCAAGCTCAATGTGGTTGCAAAAAATAAATAAAAATAATTTTGCATACTTACATAAAAAAAGGAGTTTAAAATGAAAAATTTACAAACAATATTAGCTAGTATTTTTGTTACAATAAGTTTAACAGAAATGACACATCCTATTATCTTAACAGGACCAGCACGCAGAAATGCTCATAGACAAGAACGAGAAAATCAACAAGAACAACAATATGAATTGCATAAACAAGAAGGCAAAGAACCAGATAATTTTGATGACAATGATGAGTCCGTTGAAGTTCAATCTTTAGATGATGAAAATTATGCTGATGATGCCGTAGTTCAAATTCAAAGTTTAGGAGATGGTTCCATTGGATCGCAATTAACTCCAGAACAAAAAGAGTTTATCAAAGGAAAGTTGCTTGAAAAACGCGGCCAAAAAAATGATACAAGCGATGTTACAACCCAGTCCATTTCTGAACAAGCAGAAAATAGTGATGAATCAAATAATATGGCACAACCATCTGCTGATTCGTTAAATGTAGAACATAATCAATCTCAAGAAGTACCTGCTCCTACGCAAGCACAGATGCCTCATGGATTAGATATCAATGATACATTATTAAAAAATGCACCCACATCAACAGAAAATGATCATCAACCAGATAATGTTGTCGAAGAACATTTAGATCAAGCAGTTCAAGCATCTTCAAACCTTGTTCATGCTGTAGAACAAGATCAACAAGAACATAATGTGCTGCAAGAAAATAATGTAACGCATGAAATTGTTCCTCATGAAATTCAATCAACTTCTGTTATCGTTGATCAACATCTTGAACAAGAACATGCTGCCGATCATATGCAACCTACATTATATGTTGCTCCAGCTCATGAATTACATGAACATATTGAAAATGTAGAACAACATCATATACCAGCTCCATTAGCAACAGAACAAAAAATGAATGATCTTGAGTTGCCAGCACAAGCACAAGTTGCACCAATTGCTCCAGCAATAACTGAACATAATAATTCTACTCCTGTAGAAACTATAAAAATTGTTAAAGTATATCCAGTTTACGAAGCTGTAGTTGCAGGTATTGCTCATATTAAATCAGCTGCATTTGATATGATACAATATATATACAGCTTGATGGGTAAATAAACTCCTTATATCAAGGCCTCAATTTATAGAGTATGAGCATTAAAATTGTTCATACTCTATATTTTTTGTACAATTTTAATCTATTGAAGAATGCAAGAAATCTTTACAAACAAAACTATTTTAAGTAGCTTAAATACAGGTGCAATTTAATCGTTAAAAGGAATTTCGACAATGCCTGAAACTTCATCAAAAACATCAAGAGATCTACTTACATCTGGACGTATCGTTAAAATTAGCGGAACAATTCTTGATATAAAATTTCCACAAAATAAAGCTCCAAAAATTCACAACGAATTGATTATAGAAATTCCAGCAACCGACTCAACTGAAAAGAAAGTTGCTCGATTAGAAGTTGCTCTACAACTTGGTGATGACATTATTCGAGCAATCGCTATCGAAAATGTATATGGTATTAGCCGTAATTTACCTGTTTATGATACAGGTGCACCAATTTCTACACCTGTTGGCCCAGAAGTTTTAGGACGTATGTTTAACGTCTTAGGCGATCCTATTGATGGATTAGAAGCGGTTAAAACAGAAATGCGATGGTCAATACATCGTGATGCTCCATCATTTATTGAACAAAAAATAGAAAATGAAATTCAAGAAACTGGTATTAAAGTAATTGATCTTCTTTGCCCTTTTATGAAAGGCTCTAAAGTTGGTCTTTTTGGTGGTGCTGGTGTTGGTAAAACTACGTTAGTAACAGAATTGATTCGTAATATTGCCAAAGAGCATAAAGGCGTATCGGTATTTGTTGGTATTGGTGAACGCAGCCGAGAAGGTAATGAATTATGGCTCGAAATGAAAAATACTGGTGTTTTAAGTAAAACAGCTTTAGTTTTTGGTCAGATGGGCGAATTACCAGGAGCTCGTTTACGCGTAGGAATGACCGGTTTGACGATGGCAGAATATTTTAGAGATGTTGAAAAAAAAGATGTTCTTTTATTTATCGACAATATTTTTAGATTTGTACAAGCAGGCGCTGAAGTTTCATCACTGCTTGAACGTATTCCCTCTGCTGTTGGTTATCAACCGACCTTAGCATCAGAAATGGGTGCATTTCAAGAAAGAATCACCAATACAATTAATGGATCAATCACTTCGATTCAAGCAGTATATGTTCCTGCTGATGATATTACAGATCCGGCTCCTGCAACAACATTTATGCATCTTGACGCCAATGCTGTACTTTCTCGAAAATTAGTAGAATTAGGACTTTACCCTGCAATCGATCCATTAGAATCAAACTCCAAAGGTTTATCGCCATTAGTTATTGGACAAAGACACTATACGATTGCACATAAAGTTCAAAATATTTTACAAAGATACAAAGAATTACAAGATATCATTGCAGTACTTGGTATCGATGAACTATCTGATGAAGATAAAATTGTTGTAAAACGAGCAAAACGAATTCAAAAGTTCTTAACACAACCTTTTTATACAGCAGAGTTTGCAACAGGTATGCAAGGTCGTTATGTACCGATCAAAGAGACTTTAGATGACTTTGAACGTTTGCTTAAAGGTGATTTTGATACATTGCCAGAGCAAGCATTTTATATGGTTGGTAACTTACAAGAAGCACTTGAAAAAGCAGAAAGATTACACAATGAAGTTCAGCGTCATTAGTCCTCATGCTCTTGTACATCATGCAATTGTATGGCTGGAGATTACAACAGTCGCAGGCAATATGGTAATTCAAGAAAATCATGCTCCAATGATTGCAGAAATTGAACCCAATTCTGAAGTTTTATTAATGCAACCCAACGGAAAACAAATTGCTTTAATTGTAGTACAAGGCTTTATTCATATAAAACGTAATGATATTAAATTAATCATAACACAAGAAGCGTAAGTAATAACCTATGAATCATGGTATTGGACAAATTATTTCAGGATCTTTAAGCGAAGGTTTTGTCATGCGTTTTGCATGCACAACAGATATCGAAGCTATTAAAACTGGAAAATTTGTCTGTATACAAGGTTATAATCATCGTTTTTTTTCTATTATTACTGATTTAAAGCTAGAAACTGCTCATCCAGAAATTTTATTATTTCCACCGACTGATAAAGAAAATTTATTAAAAGATTTATTAGCATCAACCAGTACTTACGCAACAGCTCAGTTAAAACCAATGTTGATGCTCAATAAAAGCAATCAAATTTCCCCTGTAAAAACAGTTCCCCATCATTTTGCAACAGTACGAGAAGCTACAACAGATGATATTGCATTAATATTTGGTTCAGAAAAAGATCCTTCTAAAAATTATTTTAATATTGGTAATCCTTTAGATATGGATGCACCTGTTTGTTTAAATTTGCATAATTTAGCAGAGCGTAGCAATGGTGTATTTGGAAAAACAGGTACTGGTAAAACATTTATCACTCGATTAATTTTAGCAGGTCTTATTAAACAAGATAAAGCAACATGTTTAATTTTTGATATGCATAGTGAATATGGCCTACAAGCACGCCAAGAAGGATCTCATACTTTTGTTAAAGGTCTTAAAACTTTATTTCCCAATAAAATTGCTATATTTTCTCTGGATCCTATTGCAACAGCTCGCAGAGGTACAGCGCCAGATGTTGCAGTTCGCATTCCTTATCAAGATATTCAAGTCGAAGATATTATGGCCTTACAACAAGAGTTAAATCTACACGCAACAGCGACAGAAGCTGCATACTTATTGTATGCAAAATATAAAAAAGATTGGCTTACAACACTCTTAACTCAAGGCATTAATGCAAAAGAACTTGCTGAAGAAGTAGGTGCGCATCCAGAATCAATAGCTGCTTTATATCGTAAATTAAAAACAATTGAGCGATATCCCTTTTTTACACCAGATCCTGTGCCTTCGGTCACTCAAACAATTATTGAATATTTAGATAAACGTAAAACAATTATTTTTGAATTTGGTAATTTTACGTCAACTTTTTGCTATTTACTTGTAGCAAACATTATTACACGCAAGATTCATTCTAGTTATATTGCAAAAACAGAAAAATTTTTAGGAAGCAAACAAACAGAAACTGAACCTGCAAAATTAATGATCGTTATTGAAGAAGCTCATAAATTTTTAAATCCTGCTGCCGCAAGTCAGACAATTTTTGGAACAATCGCACGAGAAATGCGTAAATATTATGTTTCACTCTTTATTATTGATCAACGACCTTCTGGAATAGATCCAGAAATACTTTCTCAAGTCGGTACTAAAGTTATTGCTCAATTAAGCGATGAAAAAGACGTGCAAGCAGTTCTTTCTGGAAGTGCTCAAGCAAATACCTTAAAAACTGTGTTAAATTCTTTAGACACAAAAAAACAAGCCTTAGTCTTAGGCCATGCAGTGCGCATGCCCATCGTTATAGAAACTCGTACTTACGATCAAGTATTCTATAAAGCTATGCAAATCGATACTCCAGAAAATATCGAAAACGATCTCTTTTAAAACAATCACTTGCCTCATGTTTATATCAATTTATCTCAATTTTATATGACAAGCTATGCAATCTGTTCCTGCTTTTGCCTACCTCAAACAGACACTACAACATCTATGAAACGTGTGCATCGACATTTGAGTAAGCTTATCGAGTGATTTTGTCGGTAATAAATAAAAAAAAAGCCTCATATTTCTATGAGGCTTTATAAATTAATCCTGGCGCTATCTACTTTCCCAGGCCGTCTCCAGCCAAGTATCATCGACGTTTTGGACTTTACTTGCGTATTCGAGATGGGA
>CANCGK010000039.1 GCA_947377595.1 bacterium
CGTCGTAATAACTCTTCTTTTGGTAACATTTTAAATTCAGATTTTTTTAAAATGTTCCGAGTCTTGTTATCACATTTGATCTCTTGAGGAGGTGTCTCTAATTCAAAAAAAGTAATAATCGCCTTTCGATCCGAATCTTGCAAACTTGCACAAGCATCATATCCAAAAAGCAATAGACTCAGACAAGCTAATTTGCTTATATTTTTCATACACATCCTATATTTTACGTACCCACACAATAAAAATTTTCATATTGTATAAATTATAACAACATTTATAACCACTGACAACAAACAAAAATACGTTGTTTATTTCAATAAAGCCACAAAAAGCTCTCCTAAAAAGTCTATACTACGCAGCCTGATAGATTTTTTAATATAGACAATATCAATTTGCAAAATCTATTTTTATTGCTATATAATAACAACACCTGCATAACTATACATATATCAATTATCAATCGATTGATTTTTATGCATAGATTACGCACAGGAACAATCGTTCTAAAATTATTACATCCGACAAAGGGCCTAAGTCATGGAAAAAGAACATCATATTATCACAAAGCAACAAGCCGCATCGCATGTTTTCTCTGGCCACGTTTATATGTTTTTTGCATTTGATATCGGTGAAGACATAAATTTTGAAGCGGTAAAACAATCAAAAGAATGCAAAACTTCTCCTGTCAATCTTTCGAAATTTTTTAAAAATTATCATGCGCCTCTTGCCATTGATACTGCTGACAACAAAAAAAGTCCTTATTGCGTTGATGCAAAAATTCACCAATTTGGAGCAATATCAATTACCTACAAAGTCCCCGTTTCTGACACATTTAAAAATTTAAAATCAAAATTAATCGCAATCGACGAAGAATATCAACCTCGCAGTATTAATGATGCTCTAGAAATTTATCAACAAATTAAACCATACATTTCAAAACCAAATTTCTTTCATTTACGCAGCTATTACACGATTATACAAATTGAATGCGATCCAGAATTTTCTGGCTCACAAATTAAAGAATATTTTAGTCACGAAATAGCAGCACTTTTACGATTTGAAACCCAAACATTATCAGAACATCACAAACGAGAAATTTTAACATCTTCTGTTGGCTATTTTAAAACTGATTTAATTATTATCGATACAGAAGCTGCATTCATGTACGATCCTCAATATTCTGAGCTTTTAGATTTCTTTGAACTTGGCAACATTCAACAACTTGAATTACAATACTTTGACAAATTGCTCGACAAGCAAATGACAGCAATTTACGAAGATAAAATTCGAGCATTACCAATTTTAGCCTATTTACCATTTATCGGATCAAAATATTTTGACCCGGTCGGTGAACTGACAAAATTAAAAGTGGATATTTCTGTGATTACAGAACGTCTAGAAAATAGTATCAAACTGGTAGGAGAAACTTACTTTTCAGAAATTTATGACCAAATTGTTCTCAATCTTGATCTGAAAAATTGGAAAGATTCTATCGAAAAGAAATTTAAAATCATCAAAGAAGTACAATACGATTATCAAAATAAAATCGATACAACTCGAGAAGATATTTTAACAACACTCATCATTATTTTAATTATGACAGAATTAGTTGTAGCAATCATTAAACATTAGACTTTATAAAAAAAGCACGCTTTCGTTTATACTTATAACGAAAGCGTGCTTTTTTTATACAATAGACTTCTTTTATAACCTATAGGAATCACATTTTGAAAATGGATTAATACAGCCTGCGATTTTGTTATCACAAAATCTCCGGAAATGGGTGGGCGGCGGCCCATAATGCGCTCAATAAAAAGCGTTTTACCCCCGTCTGGATCATGCGTCTCAGAGATTGCAGAGCAATCGCAGGGTTTTTCAAAGAGATCTCATCAAGGTTACTTTGCAACCATAACTTTTGCAGGACGCAAAACTTTATCTTTAATCATAAAGCCTTTTTCCAACACTTGAACTACCTGGCCAGTTGTATGTTGCTCAGATGCAACTTCCATTAATGCTTCATGGAACTCTGGATTAAATTGATCATAGCTGACAAATTCTTGAACGCCATATTTATGTAAAAGTTGCATGACAGATTTATAGATCATTTCGATTCCTGCATACATATCTGCTGTTGCATCTGTTTTTGCTGATAAAGCGCGATCAAAGTTATCAACAACAGTCAATAAATCTTTTAAAACCGACACTTGAGCTGTTTGCATCCAAGACATTTGCTCTCTGTCCATGCGTTTTTTATAATTTTCAAAATCAGCAAAAATACGCGCTGCTTGATCTTTCCACAAAGCAACCTCTTGCTGACATTGTTCAAGTTGATTATTTTCTTGTATGTTCGATTGCTCTTGTTCTTGCTCTTGATCAATCATTTCTTCTGGTTGATACTGATCATCATATTGATTCATAGTCATTCCTTAAACTTAATGGATAAGCTGATCCAGAAAAAGATTTTATTCAAATTCTGGTTATTTTTTATAGTGTATATTACTTTTTAAGTATACCAAAGCATAACAAAGAGACAAGCTAACAACTTTATGCTACCATTAAACTTTATAGCACGTGTCAAGTTACCTAACTGACAATAGTAACTACTCGCCTCTATTGATATTTGCCCTACGTTTTTACAAAACTCCGGGAACTCATGAGGCCGGTGGGCTTAATGCACTTATAAAAAGCGTTTAATGGCCGCCGCCACCATATTTCCGGAGCGTTAGCGTAGGTCATATTTTCAATTGCTGAGTAGTTACTCAATTGACAATACTTTATACTTTAAAAATATGAAATTTAAAAATATGAAATTTAAAATTAATTCCCTAATATCATGTATCCTCATCATTACAACTTTATTTGATAATACTATCATGGCAATTTTAACAGTCAGTCAATATAAGCCTGATAGTTTTTTTCAAACACCTTATTTTGCTCAAGATAATTTTACCAATATTGCCGTCAATATATCTGGTGGATTTGCATCTCAAGGCTACAATCAACAAGGACAAAAAATTCCTTACCTGCAACAATTTGGGCAAGAAACTTTATTACGACAATTTACAGATCAATCTTTATCACATGACAATACCGAAAGTGTTGGACAAGGTTTTTTAGATGGCCAATTTCATGTCAGAGAAATAATTCTATCCTGTTATAAAAATATGAATAAAGGTTATTTTGTAGAAAGTGCTGTTGTTATACAAGATTTATTAATCAATCATATCGATATTGCCTATGCACCACATACAACGTTAACTGATAATCGCATACAATACTTAGAACAATTACAACAAAAGCTGCCTGAAAACCTTAATCAATCTGGAATGTTTACAACTGCAGTCTATGGTGGATATACCAAATCTTTTGTTAATTTTACGCATCTTGATTTTATAGACTTAACTATTAAAACTGGTTTTATGTCTCCTCAAGCCATGACAAAAAACTATGATAGTTTCCTACAGATGCCATATTATGGTAATCTTAATTTTGGTTATCCGATTATTGCAACCGGATCACTAGGTCTTTTAGATTGGATAACAATTGGCATGAATGGGTCAATTGTTCCTTGGCAGACAACAACAAAAACTATTCCTCTTAAGAATACGCCTTCTGAAAATATTTTACTTGGCATGCAACCAGGACTTGCAACTATTGCACGAGGTCCATTATGCGTTGCTTCATTATATTTTCAGGCTGATCATTTTCATCAGGGAACAAGCGCAATGCTTGGATATAGTTACACAAAAAGTTATGCATATACTATAACACCATATGATATGATTCATTTTGACAAGCAAACAAGCAGTTCATCTCAATTGGCTGATGATTGGAGTTTTGGATCACTTTACCTGCAATTTGATGTTGATTTTGCAACTCACTGTAAACCAAATAGTCCATTAATAACATTCTATTGCAATATTCCTATCGCAGGTCATTTTTGTTCAAAAACAACAATATTTGGTAGTGCATACAACTTACAGATAAGTTATACATTTTAATCAAAATTATCACATAAAAAAGGATGATGGTGAAGCGCACATTGAATTTATGGTTATCAATTATATGGTATATAACCGTATCAATACCTTGCTATGCAAGTAATTATGGACCAAGTTTATTATTTCATAAACCATACAGCACTGCCGATTATCAAGGGACTGCTTTTTTAAATTATTGCACAGGAAAAACAAGCCAAGGATACAATCGACAAGGTCAAATCGTTCCTTTTTTGCAAGAATATGGAGATGAAGATCTTTTACGAAGATTTATAGATCCGACAGTTCCAAAAGATGATATCGAAAGTCTTGGAACTATTAATTTTTCTGGAACATTACTTTTTGAGCGATTAAATCTTGGATATAGCAAAAACATTCATAAACATTGTTTTATCAGCATTGGTACAGTTGTTCAAAATTTACAAGTCAGCAACATTCAACCAACAATTAAACTGTACAAACCACTCAACGAAGATGATGCACATAAACTAGAAATTCTTGAATCAAAAATACCTGACAGCTTAAATGCATCTGGCATGCTGACGACAGCTATAGAATTTGGGTATAATAATATTTTTTATGATTTTACATCAATTAATTTTTTACAATTTTTTATAAAAGGTAGTATTGCAACACCGCAAGTCATTCATGGTCACAGTTTATCTATTTTACAATATCCTCTTGCTGGCAACATTAGCTTTGCTTATCCTGTAACTGCCATTGCAACACTTGGATTAAATAAACATCTCAACTTTGGTTTATTTGGTATGGTTATACCTTTTCAACCTCGACAAATTTTTGCACCAGTCAACAATACAACATCCCACAATAATATGTTATTAGATCATGCTACATATCTTACGGTATATCCACATGCAGTGCTATCATCAGTATTTTACATCGAAGCACATAGCTTTATTGATAATATGATGACAACTTTTGGCTATGGATCAAGCTGGGGCATTCCATGGAAAATTAGCGCATTTGATAAAAAAAATTATCCGGACGCTTTGATCAACCACAATGAACTTTTAAATGGATGGAATATCGCATCACTATTTTTTCAACTCGATTATAGCTTTCGATCAGAAAAACATCCTCAAGCACCTGCATTATCACTGTCCTATGTATTTCCTTTAGCTGGTCGATATTTCCCTAAAATAAATATTATTGGCGGAGCTTTTAATCTTGGCATTCACCAAGAATTTTAAACTATAAAAAATCTTGAATTTTTGAACACATCTCAAGAATTACAGAACGCTCTTGGCAATCTTCTAAACTCGAAAGCATAAAAGCATGAATCTGATCTATCATCGCTTGAATGTAAGCAATATCATCAGAATTCATAGATGCACGAGTATGTAATTTTGATATCGCATCTTGCAATGTAGGCACAGCAACTGAATAATTTTTCTGCTGAATAAAATACAACGATTGGTTTAAATCTTGACGAATTGATTGCACAACATGAACGGGAAAAGCGAAATCAACCATCACATCAACATGCTCTTCATCATGAGATGATTTTAATTGAACTGTCCATGCAGTTGTTGTACTGATGAACAACAATGCCAATCTCCTTATTTTTTTTACAATATTCATACATACATTCCTTTTTACATTCTTACATCAATTGCAATTTTCTTACTTCTATTCTGTCAATTACCATCTCAGTTTGTCAACAAAACTTACTTATTTTTACTCATAAAATTTTCTTTCTGAAAATTTACACAAAAAAAAGAGCCTTATAAAAAGACTCTTTTTTCGATTACGACAATCTATTAAAACGGTAAATCATCCTCAAAAGGAGGTTGATCTATAAATTCCGTCGCTTCTTTTTTACGTTTTTTTTCTGCAACGGCTTGAGCTATTTTAGAAAATTCTTGCGTATCTTGCGTTCCATATGATGCTGGAGCTGCGGCATAATTGCTGGCACCAGGCTCCTCTTGAGCTTCACCTGCTTCACCACCGCCAGCACCCAAGAATACTACACGATCAGCGACAATACTGTGCTTGCTGCGAGTTTGACCTTGAGCATCTTGCCATGTATCCAATTTCAAACGGCCTTCGATTAAAACTGGACGACCTTTTTGTAAAAATTTATTACAACTATCAGCTTGTGGACCCCATACGTCAACATCAACATAACAAACTTCTTGAATTGCTGTTCCTGTTTGACGATTTTTAAATTGACGATTTGATGCTAAACCTAAACGACAAACACCTTGCCCTGATGGCAATTGTTTGTATTCAGGATCACGTGTTAAATTACCAGCAATGATAATACGATTAAAACTAGCCATGTGGCAAAATCCTTATGCAATACAATTAAATTTTCTAGAAAATAAAGGAGAACCTCTTTACATAGTATCCTATAAAAGCAAGGACAATTCAAGCTCAACTCTTAGAGCAGGATAAAATAATATCATACAACTGAGCTTGTTTTACTTTTCAACGAGCGATAGATTCTTTAATTTTCCCTCAATCATCATTAAAGAAATTGGGTACTTATCATACAAATTGATACATTTTTATACCCAAAATGTAATAGTTGATTACCTTGTATTGATATCAAAAGCGTAACCAGCATCTTGATATGCTTGTATGATCGCAGGATCAGTTTCTAACGAGACATGCTCATCTTCGTGAATAACGATTAAAATAATATCAGGTCGACTGATTCTTAGTTTTTCCCATTCCATTAAAATTTCGATAAAATTCTGACTCGACATTTCAAATTTTTTTGCAGGATCAAGTTCATAAGGAGAAATAGTATCATCGTACGCAGAGTCACTCATATCATGCAATATAATTTTACCATCTTCTTTGCGTATATCGATTAATTCATTACCTTCTACAGTTCGTTTTTCATTCATAAACCAATCGATTAATTGATGTGGTTCAAATTTGTCATTAAATAATCTTGTTAAAGTATAAAATTCTGAATCCATTGTTTCTAATTTTTGATAACCTCCAGAATTCATTGATTTCATAGTTATATACTTTTTCATCATAGCCCCTATTTACATTTTAAAATTTTTCTTACTTGGATAAGCTGAAATAATTATATTTTTTGCATTAATCATAATTTCTATAATAATATTACGCGGTCCGATACATTCTAATAATTTTTTAGAAGGAGTGTCATCTATTGTTTTTATGATATTTGAAGAGGCTTCAAATATCACTTGGGCAACTTTTTCTTGTGACCAACTTTGTGGAAAAAATGTTTTAAGTTCGTTCGTTACAATCCCATCACCCCAATCTAAAGTTCCTGCAAAGCATTCTTCTGCCCCAAAATCTGCTTGCCCATATACTTTGTTAATAACATGAAACATTCCTGATTGTTCTAAAACTCCACCTTGATCATGATGAAATCCATTCAGCACAAATTTTTCTATTGCTTGATAATTTTTTTCTAGCTTTGGTTGTATACTTGGATAAAAAATATGACGCATTTGCATAACAAGATATGGATTTTCAGTATTAAATTCTGGCAATCCTGCATATTTATTTTTAAATGTTTCATGTAAATACTCAAATTGTTGCGTCATCTCATCAGGGACTAATGATTTTTCATGGCATGCAGAAAAAGCATCAATAACATCTTGAGGAGCTTGATTCATTATCAATTTTTCATACTGCTTTGCAACGTTCGACAATACCGTTGATTCATAAGGCTTTATTGGAGGCTTTATCACTGCCTCATACATTTTTTGCCCGATCTGTGTTTCTAAAAATGCATAATTTTGTTCAAGAATAGTATGAGCTGCAATTGAACTTACACTGGCTGTAGCAGCATCAGCAACTATTGATGCATTTGATTGATTGTACAATTGAGTTAATGCTACTTGATCAGCAGAGGTCAGTAAATTATTTTCAAGGCCTGATGCAAAAGCTGGCATCAATGCATATTGATCTTGTTCAACTAAGGTAAAAAACTTTGATCCTAAAATAGTTTGAACATTTAAATTAAAATTGACAAATTCCGGTAATTGCAAAAGTTCAACTGATTG
>CANCGK010000040.1 GCA_947377595.1 bacterium
ATCGTACGATTCTACATACCCAACGGTGTACTTATCGTTTGGACTGCTAAAAACAAACTGCATAAATCGTTGACCATGTTCATCGATGACATCGTGCATCTGCTGACAGGAGACATTATTTTTTTTTGCATCTAAAGAGAATGGAATCATGCAAAGCATCATTGATAAAAAGAATGTACAAATTTTTAGGATAAATTTTGTATTCATAGACATCCTTTTATGTTTTATAATGATATGCTAGCAACCATAACATGATCATAGAGCAAGTCAATATGCATAAATTTTGAAGCTTATTATCATCATGCCGTCAACTTTTTAGGTTTTACAAACTAATTTTCACTTTGATTTCATAATCATTTGTCAGCTGATGTAAGCTTTCAAATGATAGATTAAATCTTCTGTATGGTTTTAACACCATCATTTTTTCTTGTTCATGAAAAACGATGTGCACAGCAATTTTTCCAGGTGTTAATTTTTCTTTAATGATTGCAGGAACATGCTGTTCTGTTTGCTTTGGTAAAATTAATGTCACTTGTTCTATGTGTGGCCATTTTTCGAAAAATAAATCAATGGGGCAAAGTTCAGTGGCTAAAATTTTACAGACGGGTGCGCTCATCATGTCTAATGTGCCTTTGATAACAAAGAGAGCGTGATCATTTAAATTATTTTCTATTTTTGCAAATAGTTTAGGAAAGACGATAATTTCTGCATTGCCTGTTAAATCTTCGATTTGCAAAAAGGCCATGCGATCACCTTTTTTAGTCGTAATGACTTTTTTACTCGTTACAAGTCCACAGACAAAGACGATAGGTTCTGCTTGACTTGGTGTATTAAGATATTGTTCTTGAATCGCGCTGATTTGAGCAATATTTAACCATGCCATTACTTGTGTGTATGCATGTAAAGGGTGTGAACTGATATAAAACCCTAAAACTTCTTTTTCTTTTTCGAGCTTTTCTTTTTCTGTCCATGGAGTACATTCCTGATAACGATGGTCTTGATGATCATTGATATCAACGGTTGCAAACATAGATAGTTGACCTGTTTCTCGTTGTTTTTTAATTTCAAGAGCACGATCAATGACTTGTGTTAGTTCATTGTATTTTTGAGTTCGTGTTCCTGGTAAGGTATCTAAAGCTCCTGCACAAATTAAATTTTCGAGCACGCGCTTGTTTGAAGTTCGCAAGTCGATACGAATACAAAAGTCTAAGAGATCTTTAAAAGGACCATTGTTTGAACGTTCTGCAATAATATTATCTAAAGAAACATGTCCAATATTTTTAATACCTTGCAGCCCAAATAAAATTTTACCATCAACAACATTAAAATCGATGACTGATTCATTGACATTAGGTGGTAAAATTTCTAAGCCCATGTCGTGCGCTTCTTTTAAATAAAAAGCCATTTTTTCGGCATTTGATGCTTCAAGAGAAATTAATGCTGCTGCAAACTCAGCAGGGTAGTTCGCTTTTAAATAAGCTGTTTGGTACGCGATCATCGCATAAGCTGCAGAGTGCGATTTGTTAAAACCATATCCAGCAAAATAAGCCATCAGATCAAATAATTTTTCTGCTTTGCCAACATGAAATTTACGTTCTTTTGCTCGGTCAGAAAATATAATTTTTTGTTCGGCCATCACTTCAGCTTTTTTCTTACCCATCGCGCGGCGTAAAATATCAGATTCACCAAGAGAAAATCCTGCAATGGTTGATGCAATTTTCATAACTTGTTCTTGATAGACGATGACGCCATACGTTTCTGCTAAGATTGGCTCAAGTTCGGGAAATAAATAGTCAATTTTTTGTTTTCCATTTTTACGTAACACAAAATCTTCGACCATGCCAGAACCTAATGGACCTGGTCGATACAATGCGTTGACCGCAATAATATCTTCAAATACCGTAGGTTTTAATTTGCGTAACACATCTTTTAAGCCGCTTGACTCCAGCTGAAAAACACCAGATGTTTTGCCTGCTTGAATCAGTTCAAATGTTTTAGGATCTTTGAGGGGTAATAAATCGATATTAATATCGATGTTATGATTTTTTTTAATAAGCCCAAGAGCTTTTTTGATCAAGGTTAAGTTTTTAAGGCCCAAAAGATCGATTTTTAAAAAACCGATAGATTCAAGCTCTGTCATGGCATATTGAGCTACAAGTTCATCAGTTTTTGGTGGAATGTAAACAGGTAGCATTTCGTCAACTGGTTGCGGCGTAATAACGATACCTGCAGCATGTTTTGATGCGTGACGCGTAATACCTTCTAATTTAAAAGCAATATCAAAAAGATGTTTGATAGCAGGGTTGCTGTTGACCATCTGTTGTAATCGAGGCTCTTGCTCTAAGCTTTCGGTTAAAGATATTTTTAATTGTTCGGGAATTAATGAAGTAATCATATTCGAATCTTCAAACGATAGACCTAAAACTCGCGCAACATCTTTGACAACGCCTTTGGCCATCATCGTTCCAAACGTAATAATTTGACAAACGCGATCGTGACCATATTGATCTTTAATGTGATTGATCACAGTTTCTCGACCTTCGATACAAAAATCGATATCGATATCAGGCATCGAGACACGTTCTGGATTTAAGAATCGTTCAAAGAGTAAGTTGTATTCGAGTGGATCGATATTTGTGATTTCAAGACACCATGCAACTAAAGCTCCTGCAGCAGAACCACGACCAGGGCCGACAGGAATATCGTTTGCTCGCGCCCACATAATAAAATCACTGACGATTAAAAAGTAGCCAACAAAGCCCATGTTAACAATTAAATCCATTTCGATTGTCAGGCGATCCATGTAGATTGATTTTTTTTCAACATCAATACGCTTGTTTGCAATAAGCTTATCTAAACCATTTAAGCATAATTCTCTAAAATATTGCACATCAGTTTTGCCATCTGGAATTGCAAAAGCAGGGAAAAATAATTTACCAGTCTCGAATTTAAAATTACACATATCAGCAATCACGCCTGTGTTGTAGACCGCATCGGTATGATCTTTAAATATTTCGAGCATTTCGCTTTCTGAGCGCATGTAAGCTCTGCAGTCACCAAACGTAAATCGTGTCGGATCATCCCATTTTTTACCTGTTTGCAATGCAAGCATGATTTCATGAGCTTCGTGATCATCTAACGAAAGATAGTGACAATCGGTTGCTGCAACTAAGCGAGCTCCTGTGATTGCAGAAAGTTCATATAATTTTTGATTGTAGATCGCTTGTTCTTGTTGATCTTCTGGCTGTACTTCTAGATAATAGCGATCTGGACCAAAAATTTTAAGATGCCATTCAATTAATTCAATGGCTTTATCTTGTTGATCTGCTTGTAATAATCGATTGATGTGTCCACCAAGGCAGGCAGAGGTGACGATTAAACCATCGCTATATTTTTCGAGCTGATTGTAGTCGATACGAGGTTTAAAATAAAAGCCTTCTTGGTACGAAAAAGATATTAATTTACACAGATTTTTATAACCAGTTTCGTTTTGTACGAGCAAGATGGTGTGATAATATTTATTATCGACCGATTTATTGGAAACATCGTCGGTAATGTATGCTTCCATACCTAAAATTGGTTTTATACCTGCTTTTTTACATAAATCAAAAAATTTAACAGCTCCAAAAATATTACCATGATCGGTGATGGCAAGAGCCTGTAAACCTTCTTTTTTTGCATGAGCAACTAACTTTTCAAGATCGATTGCTCCATCAAGTAAAGAATATTCAGTATGAACATGAAGATGTGTAAAATGTTGGCTCATAATATCGTCGAGATGGTAATAAAAAAATAGAATGTATATTCTTTTAATATACGTAAAATTTCGATAAAAGTAGAGTAGTTTTTAGAAAACCTACTACCGTTTGTGTATAGTTTTGATTCTGATAGAATAAAATAGTGATCAATTAAATATATTATAACAAAGAGGTTTACTGCATGAAAAATCAAATAAAAATAATGATGATGTTTGTATGTTTATATTCATCTATGGGGTTGGGTAGTACAACAAAAGTTCCAGTACCACAATCTTTAAAGTCTAAAAATTGGCAAGAATGGATCTCCGATCTAAGGGGCTCAACAAGCCCTTGTGATAGAGCGGTAAGAGAATTTTTGGACGGTGCGGTTTTTTATGGTGACAAATTCTCACCTGAGCACAAAGCATTTTATGGTTATTGTATGAAGAGTGATCAAAAATATCGGGATTGGTCTACTAACAAAGATGATGTTTATACCCCATTAATGTATTTTGCAGCAACAAATTCAGGCAAATTATCAGATGAGGCAGTTTTTGATGTTGTTGAAATGTTTATAAAGGGTGGCGTTGATCTGAATGCACAAGATGATTTGGGCGGAACTGCATTAGATATTGCTATTAGCTCTGCATTTATTAGACCTGTTAATTATTCTTTGGTTAAGGCTTTAGTTCTAGCAAAAGCTACTTATACGAAGACAGATATGAACCGCTTTGGTAATATATTAAAGCGTCGGGCTGAGAGAGAAAAAAATAAAGATTTTGATTTTTTTGATCGAGAAAACCCAACGCAACATCAAGACATGCTAATTTTTTTTAATAAAAACATGGCACGTGTAAAATAGTAATCAATTAAATACGTTTTAACAAAAAGGTTTACTGTATGAAAAATCAAATAAAAATAATGATGATGTCATTATGTTTCTATTCATCTATGGCGTTGGGTTTTTGTATATATGATATGAATCATTATGTAGAAGTATTTCAGAAGTCAGGGATTGATATACCGGATCATTTAGCTTTGCAAAGCGCAAGTGATATGGAAAAAGCTAAAGAGAAATTAAAAGCAGATATTTTGCAGAAAGTTAAAGATGGTAAATATTCTTCTACAGTTGCATATGATTTTAATTTTAATGGAGCGGATATGGATATAGTTCTAGAAGCTGTTATTAAAAATGTAAAGATTAAAAAAATATTTCGAGCATCTCAGGTTGACGATACTGTCTTTTCAGAATGTCAAGATTCTGTAACTCCTTTATCTCTAGAGCCAAAATTTCATGAAGAATTAACAGATAAGTTGCCTTCATTTATTCCTTTTGCTACAAGTCCATGTCAAAGAGCTGCTAACATGTTCGCAGCTTTTGGTGGAAAATTACCTTTTAAAGAATTAAGATTTTATAAGCATTGTCAGCAAAAGAATAAATAAGAAAAATTTATAGATCAATTTTGATTGACTGAAAAAAGCATATAAAGACGGATAAGTTTTTAAGAACCTATCCGTCTTTTTTATTGTGATGAGTTGCTGTTTATACAGCTTGCAAAGTCCATACGGCGTTGATATACATGATAACATATGATTTACCATTGGTAATAGATTGCAATGAAATAACATCTTTTGATCCGCTACGAACAGAAATGAATGCAGCTCCTACTGGAATATTTAAAGCTTGTTTAGCTCCTAAATTAGTGAAAGAAGTTAAAGCATTGGTGTACTTATCATAAAAAATCACACTGACATTTGAGGTTGCGCTATTGGTGACGGTTTGAGCGGTTGTTGGAGTTGTAGCCATAGACTTTGGTTGTGTTGCTGCTTGAGAAGTTGGTTGAGCTTGAGACGATGTTTTTTTAGCGCAATATATGCTAAAAGTTATAAGGCTGAGTCCAACCATGAGATATTTTTTACTATGTTTCATAAAAATCCTATTTTTTATAATTGTGCTATATTGCCATAATTATAAAAAATAGGATTGTCTGTTTGCAATAGTTTGTCTTGATGATCAAGTTTTTTTATTCAGTTGCTTGAATGCTTAAGTTGGTTAATTGAGGACCAGCTCCTGTAAATGCCGAAATATCATTTAAATATAAGTTGGTTGTTGCTAATTGAGCGGATCCTATGCCAGAACGATTGGGAACAATAACATTAAAATTGATTAAATTAAACATACTAGTATTTGCAGTAAAAAATGAAGTTGAAAGTGGAGAACTATCATAAAATCCATATGTTGCATGATAGCCAGCGGTATTTTTAGTAATATTATTAAAATCTGTTGAATTTAGTTTAAATCCTATGCCATCAGGAGGAGTTATTGGATCTGATTGTCCTGGAGGAGTTGCTGTATGACCACTATTTAATGATGTGCAATTTTCGATAACATTGTGTCGAGAAATATTATTAATATAAAAACCAACGCTTGCTTTGTCAGCGACATTAGCACATAAATTTCTATTTGCTGTACAATTGCTGATAGTGTTGTCAGATGATGCCGCAGATAAAGGTGATGCGGTTAACAATATGCCTGTGACATTTCCAGATCGTAGTGATCGATTTGCATTGGTTTGACTATTTTGAACCATTAAATTTGTAGTATCTTGTAAATACATACCGTATGTGTCGATATATGACCAGTTTTGATTGATGTTACAAGAATCAATAAGTCCATTTAAAATATAAGAATAATAGATTCCGTATAAAATTTGCGGTGAATAATTATAAATAATATCGGTATTGGTGATGATTGGTCGTAAGGCATTTTCTATGTAAATTCCATTGCGATTTTGTGTAATTAAGAGATTATCGATTAATAAATTTTTAATAAGAAGCGAATAGACATCATAACTATTATAACTTTGTCGCGATCCACTTGCAAAAATAGCGTATCCTGTAAAATTGGTAATTGAACCTTTATGTGTTTTTGTATTTTGGCCACTGTGAGTGGATGAAATAATTCGTGTGTTTTTTACACCTTGATACAAGCTTATTCCATAAGTTGGATTATTGAGTAAAAAGTTAGAAGTTGCAGGAGCATGTAATGATAAATTGTATCCATTAAAATCTATAGTGAAATTATCTTTATTGATAATAATTGCTGCATCATAATTTCTATAAATCCATGGATAGTTATATGAAGGATCAGGTTTATAAATAATGTTGCAAGGAAATGTAAAAGAGGTTATACCTTCAAAGTCTTGATTCTCTCGATCTATAATTAAAGGCTTTGTCCAAATAATTGTTTTTTGTGGTTGAGTTTCTTTTGCATGAAGTGCAGCTTGTGTTACTGTAGATGTTGCTAAAGCTTTTGCATACCATGCATCATCATTAAAATCTTCTTGATATGCTTGCATCAAGTTTGGTAGTAGTAATAATAAAATAATTTTGTTCATGACTGCTCTCCTTTTTTAAGCAAAGTTATGTTCAGTTATAGAGATCACATTTTGATTTCAGACTTTTTAAGAACCCTACGGTTGCCATGCAACCTCCGGGACACGTGACCCCGGCGGAGGTAAAACGCTTTTTATTGAGCGCATTATGGGCCGCCGCCCACCCATTTCCGGAGATTTTGTGATAACAAAATCGTAGGCTGTATTAATTCATTTTCAAAATGTGATCCCTATATTATATATTTTGATATCCAAATTAAATAATATTTTGAGCTTGTTCGCGAGCTTTTTCTAATTCAGATTTAATATCAATTGCAAGGCTACTAATGCCAATATGGGAGCATTTTGAAGCAATCGTATTAATTTCTCGATTTAATTCTTGGATGGTAAAATCAAGTTTTTTACCTTTTAAACAGTCTTGAACTTGAAATTGTAGGTTGATATTTTTAAGATGAGAATTAAAACGAACCGTTTCTTCATTGATATCAATTTTTTCTATCTCGTACATTAACGTTGATTTTTTAGCTTCGAGCAAGCATTGTTCGGTACTTTTAGTCTCTAGATTAGTTAAAGGTTCAAACGTTGCAAGTTGTGTCATAACTTCTTTTAATGAATCTTTTTTTTCTTGAATATGCAGAGCAGAAAGTTTTTGAATTTCTTGAATTTTAACAGCCATGCTTGCAAGTTGATGTTTGATATCACAAGCAAGTTGTAAGCCTTCTTCTTGTTGAGTTGTTATCATATTTTCTGCAACGTGAGCAATTGCGTTAAGAATAAGTTGCTCCGTTGTTTGATTAAGTTGAATTTCTTCAGCTTGT
>CANCGK010000041.1 GCA_947377595.1 bacterium
TCATGTTATGAATAATACCATACTAGATTATTTTTTCTAGAAAAATGCGATTTTAACTGCCTGCTGAGTAGTTACATGCATGATTTTAACAAATGGGAGGGGGTGTGATTTTAAAATACTGATCAGATCGAGACATGCAAGCAATTTGAGCCTATGCGCTTACATGAAGATACAAAAAAGTTACATAATTTTGTAGCATCATTGAAAATCACAGATCAATTTGTTATTATTTTTATAATAATTAAACTTTACTACATGGAGAAATCATGGATCAAACTCATGTATCATCTCTTGCAAAATATCAATTCATTTCTAAAATCAAACAATTACCTTTCGTTGAAAAAATAATATTATTTGGTTCTCGCGCTCGAGGTACACACTTATCAAGATCAGATATAGATTTAGCTATCATTTGCCCAACAGCACAAAAAGATCAATGGCAAAAAATTATAACTATAATTGATGCAGCAGACACGTTACTTTCTATAGATTGCGTTAATTTTGATATGATCGATGAAGCATTAAAACAAAGAATTTTAATTGACGGGATACCTTTATGACAGACGAAACAAAAATAGTTTTCGCGCAACTTGAGCAAGCCTTAGAACGACTTGAAGAAATGGTCAATCTACCTGTTCATGAGCATAGAGCTGAAATTGATTCAACGATTCACAGATTTGAATTTACTATCGAACTTTTTTGGAAAGCTTAAAAAAAGAAACTCCTCGATGATTATGGTATCGAAGTGCATGGTCCAAAACCAGTTTTACAACAAGCGTACATACATAAATTGATCGACGAAGAACATATCTGGTTAAATATGTTATCTGATCGAAATCTAACCTCGCATACCTATAAACAGGCTCTAGCGGATCAAATTTATGCAAACATTAAATTGTATGTCCCATTTTTAAAGCAAGAACTAAAAAAATGCCGTTAAAATTGATGTTGTAATTTTTAATAATAAAAAACGACTCTCGAAATGAAAGTCGTTTTTTATTATCAATACAAAATAAGATTTTTGAACATCATAAAAAATTAATTTGATGTTCTTTCCCAAGCGGTCATGCAAATAGTAAAAGCTGTAAGACCAACACAAGTAATCCCAGCTTCTGATATATCTAAATTCTTCTCAGAAAGAGAAGAATATAAGACAGCATCACCTATACATCCTGCAATAGCTGCTAATGCATATACCCCTGCTTGAGTATTTTTACCTAGGTTTGATGAAGGTATACCAATTTTTTGTAAGACCTTATCTGAAGAAATTGCCACAGATCCCAAAACTGGTAAAACTGTCAGCGCTTCTATACTATTAATCACATTCTGTGTATTGTCTTGACCCAATGCTTGATTCAAGCCTAAAGATGCTGCCCCAGAACTAGAATATTTTCCAACTACAGATGATAATCCTACTCCTAGCGCAAATCCAATTTCTCCAGCTACTTGTCGCCTACAAGCATCATTAACAATAGAAGCCCATGAATCATCTTTTAATTTTGAAGAAGGTAAATTTATATCAAATTGAGGAGCGGAAGACTCAACAATAAAAAATTGTCCTGCAAATAACAGACTGATGATCAAACTTGCTTGTAAATTTTTCATACAAGAAAACCTTTGCATTTTATTATAAAACTTATTGCTTCTTATAGAATATCAAAATTCATGATTTTAACAAATGAAGGAGGTGTGATTTTAAAATACTCATTAGATCGAGACATGCAAGCAATGTTGCAATTTTTAATAACAAAACAACAACTCTCGAAATGAAAGTCGTTGTTTTACACAATGTTATTCATTCATTATTTTCATATTTTTAGATATACCTGCTGCTGCAATAAATACTCCTGTGAGCGCTGCACATTCTGCAGGCGTCAACAAACTACCTTTAGTCAATGACAAAGCAATGCAGGGCGTTGCAGCTAAAGCTGATAAAATAACTGCTTGCATAGACTTATTTTGTTCTAAAGAAATCACCTGATCTACAATATTATACGATGCAACACCTGTTACTAAAGCAGAGGTGCCTAGACATACAGCTTCAGGCGCATGAAAGCGTTTTTGATCAGATTGTAAATATGCTATTCCATAAGATGTTGCTGTTGTAGCTATCAGCCCACTTTGAACACCTATTAATATTTTTGAACCATCTATAATACAGTCTGTTAAAACATCATTCATTGAACTATTTTGCAAAATTACATGTTCTTGAATAGTAAAACCTTGATGAAAATTAAATAATCCTATTATGAACATAATTTTTAAATTTTTCATACAAAGCACCTTTATTAAACAATTAATTATATTGTATAGATTAACATGATTATTCATAACAAAACAACTGGTATGATACTTTTTAAAGCATATTCACTTCATATTCAAAAAATCATTCCAGTACAAGTTCTTCTTGATAAAAAATATATAAACCACAACTTAAAGCAATTAATGAAATCAAAGAAATTGTAGAAATAGCATGTCCTAAAAATATCCATGCATATAATAATCCGAATGTTGGTTCTAAAAAGCTTGCGAAGGCTATAAATGTTGGACTATATCGTTTGAGTAAATGTGCGTATAAATTGTAAGCAACAGCAGTCAATATCGCAAACAAAAGGAGCAACCACCAAAAATCATCCGTTAAGATCATAGTAATTTTAAAATATAGATGCATAGTCCATGCAATGATCAAAGTCGTCAAGCCACCAACTATCAAAGCAGCTCCAGTAATTAATGTCGATGGTGCATGGATCGTTGTATGCATGTCACGATTTAAAATCCATCCATAAGCAAATGCTATGACAGCACAACCAAATACAACATAACCTAACATTGCCATATACCAAGCAGCTGCATGATTGGATCCATGAGCTGCTTGTAAAATAATCGGAATTACGGCAGTAAAACCTATCAAAAGACCTATGATTTTTTTCGGTGATAATTTTTCATCTTGTAAAATATATAACAATAATGCCGTAATAAATGGTGCAAGAACAAACACAAAACAGGCTTTTATCGGATCAACATACTGCATCGCCCAAGAAAATCCAATGGCAGAAATACAATACAAACACAATGCATATTTAAAAAATGAAAGAGAACACAATGACCATAATTGCGCAAGGATATTTTTTCTATGATGCATAAAATGCAAGCTCAACAATATCACTCCCGCTCCAAAAAATCGCATACCGGCAACGAAAAAAGGATAATGATGTACTTGTAAAATCAAACTACCTAAAAACATGGTTCCCGTAAAACACAGATACAAAAATGCAATAGATATCATACAATTCCTTTTTATAAAAATAAACCAAAGCAATCTTTGGATCAGTATAAACATTGCATTCTTACAATACAAGATTATACTATTTGTCGAATTATTTTATCTTTATATATCAACATAAACTCAAGGATTTTTATGAAATTATTTCATGGAATAATGTATATACTTTTATATGGAATGTATCACACTATAGAATGCTCTAAGCAACAACCTAAAGTTAGACCAGGAGCTGATCAATCACATGCATTACCAAATCCATTAAGTTTTTCATCCCTTGATGATGCTCGTGATTCTCATCAAAATTTGATGAGAAGACCTATATATTCTCATACGCCCAGCACTCAAAACCCGAGCTCATCAAATACGTTGATAACACCTGGTGCTCAAGATAGCAATTGTGATGATAGTTTTCTTGTTATTACAGAGGCTGATTGTTTTGAAGCGGAAAAATACCTTGAATCAAAAACTTTCGATTCATCTGCGATTTTCACACAAGTAGTCGATACCACTTTAAAGTGCACAAAACTTGCTCAGCAAAATTTACCGGGCCTTCAAAAAGCAACTGAACGCGTTATAGTTGCAGCAATGCCGCAAGTTGCATATGCAGCTCAAGGAACAATAAAAGCTGCTCAAGCCATATCAGATGCTACTCAGGTAGGGGCTCAAGCTGTATCAGACATGTTATTATTAAACCCTACTGCAAGAATTGATGCTCATTTGCATGATAAATCAAGTCTTAATGCCGCAATTGCCCATGACGCTATTGCATTAAGTCACGATTTACAAGCTGCTATTGATGAACATTTTAAACAATTATCTGATCAATCATCTGAACAACCAAAGATGATATCATCACAAATCAAATTATATAAGATGTTGCAAGTTAAAAAACAATTAGAAGAAAAACGAAGCATGACTTTTACTTTCGACAGAACCAAAATAACAACATATCATGAACAGCAACTGCAAACATTGAAAAAAATCATAAAAACAGAACTGCAATACTGCCAACGACATCAAGCTGAGCTTGAAGAAGATATTGCGCGCGCTCATGAAAATTTTGAAAATAAAATGAATATATCTAGAGATAATATTGCTAAAACTGCTGCAAATACAAGAAAGATCTCCATTCTTGCAGGAAAGCAACCTCATAGACTAACATCTGCAACAAATTTTGAAGACTTAGCAAGCTTTAAAGATTTTATAGCAAAAGTAACAAAGCCTTCAGACAGCTGATTAAATCAATGTTTTAAAAATAACAATTGAATATTTTTTTATAAATTTTTATACTTGCGTGAAATATTTTATTTTTTTATAAAAAGGAATGGCTTATGAAAATTTCTCGCATATTTTTGTCAGCAATGATTTTATTTTCTATGCAATCATCTTTATTTGGCATGAGACCTTCAATAGATGATAAGGACGTTGTTGTCGTTGAAGAACAGACTCATGTTGACATGCCTACAATAGATGATCATGACGTTGTTATCGTTGCAACACAAACTCTTGTTCGCAGAAAAAGTCATGATGGAACACGCGATGGAAAATTTGGATCAGCTCAAGATACATTCTCTAAATTAGGAAATTCATACAACCCACTATTTGGTACACAAAATCAAGTGTATGATATTGGATCTGATGAACAAGCTCCTGCACGTTGGACACCATTTGCAGCACAAATCGGAGATACAATAACCTCTATCAACGATCTTAAAAAATGGGAGAGTACGATTACAAGAAAAGAACAAGAATGTCCCTCTGTAGACTGGACTCCTTTACAAGAATCTAAAATAAAAGCTCAAAAGCTCATTGCAACTGATAGACATGATCGTTTTAAACAATGCAATACACAAATAACAAGAATTTTACTTGCTGTTCATGATAGAACAACACAACATAATAAAGATATAAGGACAAGCTCAATTGCACTTGAAAAAAAAATATTCGATGTAGTATCTAGTCTGAGATCTCGTCACAAAGCTGATGTTGCAGCACAAAAGAAAGCTTTAGAAGAAGAATTAAGTGAATTGCAAATTTCAATACAATCAGAAGCGAAAATTGCTCGCAATATAAAATCTGATTTTAATAGCACTCAGCCATCTAATCCTATTACACACAAATTACTTATACCATATAAAGTTATTCAACAATTAGATCATGCTCAATTAGTAAAAATAGCTGCCGCAACTGCTGCAAAAACAAAAAGCTGTTGTTAAATAAATTACACAAACTTTTATACCAAGAGCTTTGAGAAATCAAAGCTCTTTTTTTATCATGTTCCAGACTTTTCTTAATAGAAAAAATTGATAAAATCAAGTACAATAAAATGTATATCATTTCATATATTTTTATCCGAAAATATCTCATATCTTGAATAAAATTAAACTTTTATCAGCAGAGCAAGCAATAAAAATTGCTGCGGGCGAAGTCGTCGAACGACCTGCAAACATTATTAAAGAATGCGTAGAAAATAGCATCGATGCTGGCGCTACAAAAATTACAATTATCGTTCATCAAGCTGGTAAAAAACTCATTAAAATTATTGATAATGGCTCTGGCATGAGTCCTGATGATGCACAACTATCGGTCGCTCAATATGCAACAAGTAAAATTACAACAGTCGAAGATTTAGAATCGATTACAACATTTGGATTTCGTGGCGAAGCTTTAGCAAGTATCAATGCTGTCAGTAATTTGACCCTTACAACCAAAAGAGCAGAAGATCAAACCGGCACACAAATTATTTGGAATTTTGGAACATTACAAAGTCAATCTCTACAAACAAGCCCAACTGGCACAACACTAGAAATTACAGATCTTTTTAATAACATTCCAGCACGTCAAAAATTTTTAAAAAAAGACGAAACAGAATGGCGAGCAATTGTCACTCTTTTTCAGGCTTTTTGCTTAGACTATCGCACCATTCATTTTCAATTGTATGACGAAAACAAACTACATTTTAATTGTCCTGCAATAGTTACTATCATCGACCGAGCTGCTCAACTTTTTGATACACAGCTGCAAGAAAAAGGTCTTGAGCTTGTACACCTTGAAAATAAGCTTTGTCATGTTTCTGGATTTATTTCTAACTCGACCTACTATCGATACGATCGCAACCAAATATTTCTGTTCGTCAATCAACGATGGGTTAAAAATATCGATCTGACAAAAGCAATCATGCGTGGTTATGCGGGCACTTTACCACCACAAAAATACCCTGCTGCCATTATTTTTATATCCATTGACCCCCAACAAGTCGATGTTAACATTCATCCAAAAAAAGAAGAAATCAAATTTTTACATCCAAAAAAAGTTGAACAAGTTCTTGAACAAAGCATTAAAGCAACACTTGAATCTTATTGTACTGCTCAAATTGCAACGCCAAAGACATACGATGCTTTTTATCCGCTGCAAGATGATCATCGCACAGTTGCAAGCATGCAACCTGCTCCATTTTCATTTTTAGATCAACCATTTATGCATCATGCTATTTCAAACATCAAGCACCCAAGCATAACAACGTCGTCAAAGCTATCAACAAATCCCATAGAATCGGATCATTTTAATAAACAGACTATTAATATCCCCGATGTTGCAATCCATGCATTTGAAAAAACCTTAGAAGAAAACAAAACTCAAGAAGTTATCCAAGACAAGCAACATCATCTAGTCACACAGCAACACACATACACCATTATTGGTCAATACAAAAAAACTTATATTTTATTCGAAAAAAATAATAATTTAATTTTTGTCGATCAACATGCCGCACACGAAAGAATTTTATACGAGCAATTTAAAAATAATTTTCAGAGTATTGCGACAATTCAACTAATATTTCCGGAATTTATTAAATTATCTGCGCAAGATATCATGATTATTGCGCCCTACCTGAACACATTACAAGAACATGGCATTACTGCAGAAATTTTTTCAGACACACAGCTTCTGATACAGGCAACACCTATTCATCTTAAAAATCAATTATTGCAAGAAACTATACAGCAAATCATTGGATGGATTACAGAAATTCATGACGAACATCATGATAGAATATTACACATTTTACACGAAAAAATTCATGCAAAAATGGCATGTAGCGCTGCAATTAAAGCTGGTGATAATTTAAATATCCAGCAAATGGAACAGTTGTTACATGATCTAACAAAAATAGAACATCGTTTTTCTTGCCCTCATGGAAGACCAACATTTTTTGTTCAACCAATTGATTATATAGAAAAACAATTTAAAAGAGATTACAGTCAAAAAGCTGAACAATTTTATGATTTTTTATAAATAATTAAGTTAAAGAAACCCTATTTACAACAATGTTGTAAACGAAAATTAATTTTTGAAGTTTTGGGATTTGTATAAAAGATCATATTAAAATATGGTGAATCTTTTGGTACAGTGGTTGATTTTATCATTTTATCTGAACCAGTCTTAATATCTTCAAAAGTAGCTTGAATATTTTGCTTGTCTAAATCTTCATTCG
>CANCGK010000042.1 GCA_947377595.1 bacterium
GATCCATCACTCACTCCAATAATTTTAGAAATAATAATCGATGTCCCCAATGATGGAAGAGATAAAATTCCAGATGTATTAAAAGTTTGATCTAGCTCACCTGTTTCACCATTTAATCGAGCTACTAAGCATTCTGAATTATAAGCCGCAGCGACAATAATATTATAATTTTGATCAAATCCCATGCGAATATTATCAGGAGAAATTGAAATTGATGAAAAAATATTAGACAAAACACCATTGATACCAAATGCAGAAATTAAACCTGATCCATCTGGAGCGAGAGCAGCAACATCAAGACCCCCTGTCAAATTGTTAAGATAAGCCATAAAAATAACCTGCTCAGCATTAACAAGACATCTATACAAAGGACCCATATGTAATCCAAAATCAGTCGCAGAAATTGTGCCAGGGTTTGCACCAAAAGGATTAAACGATGTATCAAGAGCTCCTGTTGCAATTTTATGAGCAGTTAACATACCTGCAGTTGAAGAAACCTTACTTGATAATAAAACACGCTGAGAATTTTGTTGCACAATCCCCAATCCTTGGTAACCAATACCCGATATATCAGCAACCCACTGCTCACTGCCTTGATTGCTATACTGACGTATAATCGCTCCTTGCTCACTATATCCAGTAACATATATATTAGTTGCACTATCTTCCATAATTGATGAAATATATTCATTATTGCAATGTAAAGGCAAAGATTTTTTCCCCGTACCAGCTGCAAAATTAGTATCAATAAGACCTGCAGGTGTTAAGCGAGTTAAGATCATATTTGAATTATTACTTGTTGAAAGATAGCCATCCATACCAACTAAAATATTGGTTGATGCAAGCTCAATAACAGATCGAGCTCTTTGCATTAATGCAACACCATATAATCCATCAAAAGGAGTAACAACACCCGGATACATACTTAAAGATCCGAATGAACGATCTTGCAAACCTTGCTGCACGATTGACGGAAATTGAGGAACTTGCACAGCATAAGCATCTTGATACATTGATGTAATCACAGGCATATTGTTATTATTAACAACCTGATAACCTGCAAGATAGATTCTACCATCAACCCCTATAGCTGCTGACAATAAAGAATTTGCTTGAGCACACCCAGTATGAAATTCATGATAACCTAAGCCATTAAATGTTGGATCTAAAAAACCATTGCCAGTTAAACGAGTCACTCTATGCGCTTGCAATGTTTGATTAGATCCAACTAAAAATATCATATTATCAGTTGTTGTCATTAAAGCATGCAGATCAAAAATATTTTGATTACTCAAGACGACATTATTATTAAAACTAGCATTCAATACACCTGTTGCAGCAACAAGACTTGTCACTTGTATAGATCCATTGATTTGAGCTGCGATAATAATATTGTTATGACTATCAAAAGCTATACGAATTTGAGCTGGATTTGCATTTTGTAATAAAGAAAGTACAGCACAACCATGATTTGCAAATGATGTATCAAGCAGACCTTGTGAAGTAAATTTAAAGACCGTAACATTATTATCAGGAGTTAAACATGCAATATACAAAGCGTCATAAGCATCGACGAGCACTGAATATAAACCATAAGTAATATTGGGCAATAGACCTGATCCATTCAATGAAATAATTCCATTCGATCCAAAAGATGTATCTAAAACACCTGCTGATGAATAACTTCCTTGAGTATAGCGAGCTATTTGAGCATTATTATCATCAAACCCAACTGCTATAATTGATCCATTTGATTGTTGCGCTAATGCATTAATAGATCTCCATGTACCTCCAGAAAAAGTCACTGATCCTGAACCATCCAGATTGACTCTTTGCAACCATCCATTCGTTCCAGAGACTTGATCGTCACCCCCAGCAACAAGAATTCTATTTTGTCCATCAAGCATCATAGCTTGAACCATTGATGAATGAGCGCCAAGATCAAAAGTTCCTGGAGTTCCAAAAATTCCAGAATCTACAAGACCTGCATAATTATATTCAGCTAAAAAGCTATTTAAATTTGGCGAACTTAAAGCCGCAAGAATAGAGCCATTTGATAATGTTTGCACAGCACGAACTTGTCCATTCAATAATTGATTTGAACAGTCTAATGTCCCTTGTAATCCAAATGTTACATCTAAACTGCCAGGGCTTGCTAATGTTTGATCTTGAGCAAATCCTTCAATAAAATAATCGCCATATAAACGAGAAAAAGTCGATGTTGTCGTGGCGAAAATACTGGTAGAATCATGCAATAAACATGTTGTCAGTATAAGAATGTATGATAATCTATTTTTCACAAAACTTCCTTTTCTCTAAAACATATAAAACTTCATAGATAGCAAGCTACATATTTTATACAAGAAAAAAAAGATTTTTTGATTTTTTATACAATAGAGCGGAAAAAATTTTCCGATTCTATTTTGCAATCGCTGTCGTAAATAACTAAACTCTTATCTTTTCCATGTAATTTGTAATGACTTATGACAATTTTCATGGAGAAATTCTAATAAAATATTGACAAAGCTAACACTGTCCATGTAATTTGATAATAAGTCAGACAATTTTCATGGAGAATATTATGGACAGAGCTATTTATTTGCAACGTATCGAATCACAATATCGAATACATCCTATTTGCGCAATATTAGGTGCAAGACAAGTTGGAAAAACTACTTTAGCTCGCAAATTTGCTGCGCAATCACAACTACCAACAGTATTTTTTGATCTAGAAGACCCTACAAATCTGCTTGCTTTACAAAATCCAAAACTTGTATTAGGTGAATATGAAGGATGTTTAATTATTATTGATGAAATTCAACGACGTCCAGAACTATTTCCTATTTTACGAGTTTTAGTTGATGATCCTGTAAAAAAATATACTTTTTTAATTTTAGGCAGCGCATCACGAGACTTAATTCACCAATCTTCCGAAACACTTGCCGGTAGAATTGGCTATATTTATCTACCTCCATTTACTTTGCTTGAAGTAGGCCAAACAAAAAAACTATTATTGCGTGGAGGATTTCCACGATCATTTTTAGCCCAAACAGATCAAGATAGTTCTGCTTGGCTTAAAGATTATATTATGACATTTTTAGAACGTGATATAAAAATGCTTGGATTTGATAATATTGCTCCTTTGAATATGTATAGATTTTGGATGATGCTTTGTTTTTACCATGGCCAACTTGTCAACAATTCAGAAATTAGTAAATCGTTAATGATATCAAGACCACTAGCAATGCACTATTTAGATATTCTTGCTGGCGCATTTATGATTCGAATTTTACAGCCATGGCACGAAAACATACAAAAGCGCCAAATCAAAACACCAAAAATTTATTTTAGGGATACAGGAATTTTTAATAATTTAATGGGCATACATACATTAGATGGCATCATGAGAAATCCAAAAATAGGTGTGTTATGGGAAGGATTTGCGTTAGAACAAATTCTGACTTGTCTACAAATTGACAACGAAAAAGCTTTTTTTTGGGCAACTCATAATGATGCAGAACTTGATTTACTGATTTTTAAAAACGGCAAACGAATTGGTTTTGAATTTAAATATTCCGATACTCCATCTGTAACAAAATCTATGCATATCGCACTTCAAGATCTAAAATTAGATTATCTTTTTGTTATTTTTCCCGGAACTATCAAATTTCCTATGCATGAAAAAATTATGGCCTATAGTTTAGATCTCATAGAACAGCTAGAAGTAACTATTGATATGATTTTGCAGAAATAGGTCGTATTTTTAATTGCTAAGTAGTTACAGAAAAACCTCAATTAATGCAAAGAATTATTGCAACTACTCACCTCTATTGATTTTTGCCCTACGTTTTTTACAAAACTCCGGGACTCATGAGGCCCGTGGGCTTAATGCACCTATAAAAAGCGTTTAATGGCCGCCGTCACCATGCTCCCGGAGCGTGAGCGTAGGTCGTATTTTCAATTGCTGAGTAGTTACGAATTATTTTATAAAAAAAAAGTAAATCAAAGATTTTATGCCTTTGATTTACTTTTTTTATAATAATTTTTTTGTATTATTTTTTATTTTTTTGATGGATATAAAACTAAATCCATATATTTATCATCGTAATGTTTGATATCTTTAAATCCAAATTTACCTTCATAAACAGATCGTGCACGAGTATTTAATAATCGAGTAAATGTTGTTAATTTTACAGCTCCTCGAGCAACAGAATCATCGATAAAATATTGAACTAACTTTGATGCATAACCCTTACCGCGATGATCTTTGTCGACAATCAAAAATAACATCTGCCACCAATAAGCAGACTTTGGATAATAAGCCAACAAACCAACTGTTTTACCAGATTGACGTAATACTTTTAAAATTAAATTACTATGAGCGCTATGCTGAGATGAAGAGCGATTATCAAGCATAAAATCAACATCAAAATCATCTTCGCTAATTTTATCCCAATCACCATACTGAAGCCATTGCCAATCATCATGAAACATCTGTTTGACGGCATCTTTATCTCGCCATGCTTGATAATCAACAACTCCATTATCATAAACAGACCATGCATACCAACAAAATACTAAAGTCGCTACCGCAACAAAAGCAAGAACCAAACTCATCATCAAGCGATAAGATTTAAAAAAAATCATAAAAATATCCTTTTTAAAAAATTATTCATATTTTATTTCATACAATAATAAACCTTTTGCCGGAGAATTTGGCAAAATTTGTGCAGGATCTTTTTTTGCAAGAGCAATAGAAATATCTTCACACGTGAATTGATCTTTAGATGCTACAGCCAATGCTGCACCGACTATTCTTCTAATCATATAACGTAAAAAGCCAGGACCTTTAACAACAATTCGATGAGCTTGTTTTGTATCATCATACTCTACATCAATCGAATCTATAGTTCTAATTGTGCTATGCATATCATAACCAGTACAAAAAGATCTAAAATCATGCGTACCGACAAAGCGCTGTAAAGCTTGCTGTAAAATATTAAGATCAACAGGACGAGAAAAATACCAACCATACTGTTGAACAAAAGGTAATGGTCGATGAGTAAAAAATAAATAATGATAAGTTTTTGAAATAACCCCATGACGAGGGTTAAAAGTATCTGATGTAAGTTCGATACTCATAATAAGAACATCTGCAGGTAAATCATTATTCCATGCAAATTTTAAACGATCAGGTGCGATCATCATATCCAATGTAAATGATGCAACTTGCCCTAAAGCATGTACACCAGCATCGGTACGAGACGCACCTGTAATCGAAATTTTTTGTTTAAAAACAGAAAAAAAAGACTGTTCTAAAACTTGTACAACGCTGATATCTTCTGGTTGCTTTTGCCATCCATGATATGCTGTGCCATCATAAGCAACAACCATTTTATATACAGCCATAATGTACTTTTAAAAATTAATAACTTGTTGCGCAATACGGCAATAAAGCCATAACGCGAGCATTTTTAATTTCTCGTGCAACCATTTTTTGATATTTGCAACTGTTGCCAGAAATACGAGCTGGTAAAATTTTACCACGTTCTGTTAAGAATTTACGTAAAAAACCTGCGTTTTTGTAGTTAATTTCTGAAACTAGTTCTGGGTTATTGCAAAATCTACAATGCTTTGATCCACCAGTTGAATCTTTGCGCAATTTCTTTTTTAAAAGACGCGCGCTAATTTTTAATTTAATTTTTTTTGTCATGACAAGTCCTACTCGCTAATATCTTCAAAATCTTCTTCGTCTTCTTCATCAAAGCTTACTACAGGAACAATTTTTGCTTCTTTACCTGCAGCAACACCACCGATGACTGATTTTTCTTCAGCTTTTTTACCACGGAATGAACCTTTTGGTTTCAAAAGACCTTCCATATCATTTTTTTTCAAAAATGAATCAACATCATGAGGAGTATCTTCTAGTGATTCTGGACGTTTATATTCTAATGAAGCTTTTTCATCAAGACGACAAATCATATTTTTTACAATAAGATGATTGAACTTGAAGATATAAGAACCGCGAATATCTTTTAATAACGCATCACGATTTTCTTGTGCAACTTCAAAACGAGTTAAAAAGTATACACCATAATCGTTTTTGTTGACTGGATAAGCCAAACGATATTTACCCCAACGTTCAAATGATAACATATCACCTGACGCTGCTCTTACTGCTTTTTGAAAATACGATTTAATTGATTCAATCTCATCAGTCGTAATTTCTGGAACAGTTAAAAATAACATTTCGTAACGTAACATACGCACCCTATATGGATACTATATAAAGAACTTTTCTTTATATAATAGGTTAAACAAACAATAACTAACAATAAAAAGTGTACCAAAATCCAAGCTTTTTACTAGGACTTTGGTACACTTTTTTAATTTTTACGTAAATTAAGCTAATTTTTGAATTCTTTGAACAACGCGTCCAATAATTCTAAAATGATCTTTTCCACGAACTAAAGCCACAGGGGCTTCTTTATGATTTACTGATTCAAGAACAATAAAATCATCCGTATATGTTACACGCATAACAGCTTTAACTGGAGTTTCATTGCCATACTCAACAGCACCTATATCACCAGAACGAGTCCAAACTTCAGGAGAAATAATTAAAAAATCACCTTTAGTAAATGTTGGAAACAAATTATTGTTATCAATAGACAATGCAAACATTGCATTATCAGTTGTATTTAACACAGGTACAAAAACTTCTTTAAATCCTGTTGTAATTTGCATTAATTGATTATTGTACGGTGATGGATTTGAAGGTATATCTCCAACAGCTGGAACAATTTGAACTTTTAAGCTTAAATCTGATGTTTCTGGCAAGCTGACATTACTATCAATATTATCTGTACGTTTACGGCGTTGAGCAAATAACTCTAACGGACTAATTTCAAAAGCGTTTGCAAGCTTTCTTAATGAATCTTCATTCCAACGACGTGTGCCATTTTTAATATGAGTTAAATAACTTTCTGACATGCCTGTTTTTTCAGCTAAAACTTTAGTAGTCCAACCTTTTTCACGTAGTAATTCTTTTACACGCAATTCTGTTGATGTAGAAAAAGACATTATATTCCTCCCGATATCGGAAAATATTTGGTAGTATGATATATAAAAAAACTTATTAGGATAAAGACTATATAACAGCAACTTTTTGTCAATCGAAATAATTACATAGTGAAAGAAAAAAATATAAACGCCCAATCAAACAATTCTAATCTTTACGAATTCGAATCACTTTTTTGGCAAAAAAATCAATCGATTTGTGGTGTTGACGAAGTTGGCAGAGGTTGCCTAGCAGGCCCAATTGTTACAGCGGCAGTCATATTAAACAAACATGCGTACCACGCAAACATTCGTGACTCAAAAACTATGTCCTCAATTCAGTTAGAAAATATGCATGCATGGATTATACAAAACAGTACCTATGCAATCGGTATCAGCAATACTCGATTAATCGATCAAAAAAACATTTATAGAACAACGCAAATAACTATGAAAAAAGCACTGCTACATCTTTTATCATCAAGCTCACATAATCTTGCAATGATTGCTATCGATGCCATGCCTTTATCATTAGAACATACACCTTTTTATACTATTCCTATTGAATCTTACATAAAAGGCGAATCAAAATCAGCGTCTATCGCTGCAGCATCAATTATAGCAAAAGTCACACGA
>CANCGK010000043.1 GCA_947377595.1 bacterium
AAAGATTTTACTGGTTGAGCTGGTTTTAGTTCTTTTTTAGATTTTGCAATCATAGTTGCTGAACATACTGACAGCGCAAAAATTAGAGATATTTTTTTAAAGTTTTGCATCGTTATCATCCTTCTTTTATATGATATTATTTTTTATCGTTACCTGCCTGTGATTTTTACATCTGACTTGAGTATAAAAAATATTGTTTTCATGTTGCAATGATTTTGCTATAAAATGCTGCGAGCGTTTTTCAATCTGTCATGAAAAACCATAAAAGAAGAAATAAAATTTTATAATGATTTTATAAAAAAACGTAAAAATAAGAATGTTTGTTTTTTAATTATTGATATTTTATGTAGATTCTGTGCTAAACTGGTAGTCGACTACCAGTTTAGCACAGAACGTTGTGATTATTCGATTATATAAGGAAATTAGGAATGTTTATTCATAGAAAAATGTCAGAAAATATTCAAAAGTTTAAAAAATTTCCTGTTATTGCTATTTTAGGACCACGTCAATCTGGCAAAACGGTCTTTACTAAAAAATATTTTCCAGAGCATATATTTGTCAGTTTTGAGCAAGAAGCTGTAAGGCAAGAAGCTGTTCAAGATCCTGAAAAATTTTTTAAAAAATATGATAATCAGCACGGTATTATTATTGATGAATTTCAATATGTTCCAGAGATACTTTCGCAGATTAAGTTTTTATCTGATGAATATAATAGGCCAGGATATTTTATTTTGACAGGGTCATCTAATTTTTTGATGAATCAACACATAAGCCAATCCTTAGCGGGAAGAGTTGGTATTTTAACCATGTTGCCATTATCAATAAATGAATTACAGCAAGCTAAACAGTTGCCATCTTTAGATGATTTAATTTTGCAGGGTGGTTATCCAAGAATGTACCAAGAAAAATTTGCACCGGATGATTTTTATCCATCTTATATTCATTCATATGTCGAAAGAGACGTGCGACAATTGACTAAGGTTATTGATTTATATCAATTTCAAAGATTTATGAAATTGTGTGCGGCGCGAGTTGGTCAATTATTAAATTTTTCTGATTTAGCTGTCAATTGTGGAATATCTGTTAAAACAGCAGAGAATTGGATTTCTATTTTGCAAGCAAGTTATGTTATTTTTTTATTGCAGCCATATCATGTTAATTTTAATAAAAGAGTTATTAAACAAGCAAAATTATATTTTTATGATACAGGAGTTGCAAGTTCTTTATTAGAATTAAAAGATACTCATAGTTTGTCGCATAGCTATATGTATGGCCATCTTTTTGAAAATTTGATAATAACTGATTTGATTAAACAATATTATGTTCGTGGTACGCAGCCGCCACTTTATTTTTGGCGAGATAAAAATGGCAGAATCGAGGTTGATTGTTTGATTAATCAAGGATATAGATTGATTCCTATTGAAATTAAATCAAGTATGACGATGCGCAATGAATATTTTGATGGTCTTTTACAATTTCAAGAAATCAGCAAAGAGATATTGTCTAAAAATTATGTTATCTATGCAGGAGATACAACAGAGCAACGTAATCCTGGCATGATGATATCTTGGAAAAATATAGGCAATTTTATCGATGAATTTTTGAGTATATAAATTGCATTCAACAGGATTTTTTATGTATACATGGTATGAGCTATATGTAATAGCAATGCTGATTTTATTTATATTACATTACATAAAAAATATTTTGAGGGGTGTTAATTATGAATCAAAACATGCATGCATGGATTGCAACTGTGTTCGTTGTATTAACAATAAAATTATTTTTTCCTCAATATCAATTTCATAATTTAAAAAATGAAGATGAATCCATAATGTTTATAGTTAATTGGGTTGCCCCAATCTTATCTTTTAGCATTGCATTATATCTTATTCTTTAAAATTATGATGACTTTTATGTACGCATGGTATGATTTATACATTTTTGTCATGATTGGCGTTGCTATTAAAAGTACATAAATTGTAAATTGTATCAATCATGAAAAAAGCGCATGGATTTTAAAAGTTATTCTTAAAATCCATGCGCTTAATTTTTTTAAAAAAAGTATCTTGATGTCATACCGACAGCAAAATCTTATAGATCCAACTCATCTTGATGAGGGAATGCTAAAAGTTCTTGTTCAGACTTTGCGATACGTTTTTCTAATGTTTCTTTTTTCTCTTGTGCTTGTGTATATTCTGGTGTACCGAATGCAAAATTATACATGTTGGTCAGCAACGTTTCTAATTCAGCTTTATATTTATTCATGTTGTTTTCAAGATTTTTATATTTCTTGCGCAACTCGAATAATTCTTTTTTCGATAACGTTGATTCTTTGACCACTTTAGTATTTTGAACAGCTGCTTTTGCTGCAGGAGCATTGGTTTTGCGTTCTAAAGTATTTTTAAATTCGATGTATGCATCATAGTTGCCATCGTAACTAATGACACCATTTTCTGACAATTCGATAATGCGAGTTGCAAGATTGTTCACAAAATCTTGATCGTGAGATACGAACAATAATGTACCATCAAATTGTTGCAATGCATTTAATACTGTTTCTTTTGATTCGATATCTAAGTGGTTGGTAGGTTCATCGAGCATTAAAAAGTTAGCATTTGCTAAAAGAACTTTAACCATCGCAACACGGTTACGTTCACCACCACTCAACACAGATGTTTTTTTCATAGCATCAGCCTTAGGGAACAAGAAAGATCCAAGGAAGGTTCTAATTCTTTGTTCTGTAGCTTTGCAATGAGCTGTTACTTCTTCGATAATTGTTGCAGTTGGGTTTAAGACTTTTTCTTGATCTTGATCGAATAATGTAGATGTTACATTATGACCTTGTTCAACAGATCCTGTTTGTAGTGGTAATTTGCCTGCAATTAAATTAAATAGGGTTGATTTACCAGTTCCGTTTGGAGCGATTAAAGCAACTTTTTCACCACGTTGAATCGTAAAGTTTACATCTTTAAACAATTGACGATTAAAGCTATGAGCAACGTTTTTAACTGTTAACACTGCTTGGCCTGCACGTTCAACTGGTGGCAATGCAAAATTAATCTTTTTAGATTGAATTTGCTTTTCGATGATTTCAACTTTTTCAAGTTGTTTGATCATACTTTGAGCCATCTTAGATTTTGTTGCAGATGCTCTAAACTTTTCGATCGTTTCTTTACGTTGCTTGATATCACGTTGTTGTGCTTCGTATGCTTTTTCTAAGAAAATAGCTTCTTCTTCTTCTAAGCGTTTGTAGTAACTGTAGTTACCAGCATAAATTTTGCTTTTACCAGCTGGTAAGATTGCCAATGTTTTATTACAAAGGTTATCTAAGAAATAGCGATCGTGGCAAACAAGTAGGAATCCAAAGGTGGTTTCGTATTTTAAAAAGTTTAAGAACCATTCTTTTGTTGGAAGATCTAAGTGGTTAGTCGGTTCGTCAAATAGATAAAAATCAGCTTCTTGTAGCAATAGTTTTGCAAGCACAAGGCGCATTCTCCAACCAACACTCAATTGATCAACTTGTGTTTTACGATGACGTTCGTCAAATTGCAAACCACTTAAAAGTTTATTGACTTTAAGGCGCTTTGCTTCTGGTTCCATTTCTGCAATTTCATGTTGCAAAACTGCATAACGTTCAACATCTGCAGGGCATGGATTTGCTCCAGCTGCAGTGATTTTTTCTTCTAATTCTTTTGCTTTTTCGATATTTTCGAACAGTTCGCCAAATGTTGCAAATGCTTCTTCTTCAACAGTTTTTGTTGATTTTAAAACCATTTCTTGAGGCATGTAGGCAACGTTTAATCCTTTGGTAATAACAACTTCACCACCATCGATGCTTTGTTCGCCACCAAGAACTTTAAGTAAGGTTGATTTACCAGAACCGTTTCTGCCAACAAGCGCAATACGATCTTCGTCTTGAATCATCAAGTTTAAATCGTTGTATACGATTTGATCGCCAAATTTTAAACTAATATTTTTTAAATGAATCATAAAAGGCCCAATTTTTTAAGTTGTTTTCAGTATTCAATGTTTTGAGCACTGAAAACAGATTTTTGATGTGATCTGCTTGTTAATTTTTTTGTTCAATAAGTTCAGGTTTGCGTGCAATTAACACAAGAAGTGAAATTGCAGCAGGTGTCATACCCGCAATTAAAGCTGCATCAGCAACAGTTGCAGGGTTGTACCGTTTTATTTTTTGTTTTATTTCTGTTGATAGTCCAGAAATATTTAAAATAGCATCCATTGGTGGAAGTGCTAAATCTTTGTATTGAGCAACTTTGGCAATTTCTCGTTCTTGTCGTTTAATGTACTCGCGATATTTCATATGAGCAAAAATCGAAAGTGCATTACGAGATGAAACGGTATAACCCAGTAAGGTTTCTACGATTTCTTGTATCGGTTGTTCAAGATCTGCAGCTTGGACAAGTTGTGCATTGTTGTAACGGCTATCAAGATCTGCAATTGCAGCGTCTAAATCTTTCTTTTCTGCAATAAATTTATCATACAATTCTTGAGAAACACAACCAAGATCATAACCTTTTTGCGTTAAACGCAAGAAAGTATTGTCTTGACGTAATATTAACCGGTGTTCAGCTCGTGATGTAAACATGCGATATGGTTCATCAACACCCATAGTCACTAAGTCATCAATCATAACGCCAATGTAACTTTCGCTACGATCTAAAATAAAAGGTTCTTTGCCGGCAGCTTTTTGATGTGCATTAATTCCAGCAATAAGCCCTTGTCCTGCAGCTTCTTCGTATCCAGTGGTTCCATTAATTTGACCAGCTAAAAATAGGCCAGAAATTTCTTTGACTTCTAGCGAATGTTTGAGTTGATCTGGGTGTACAAAATCATATTCCACAGCATAACCAGGTTTGGTAATAACTGCGTTTTCAAAGCCTACAATCGATTGAATAAAATCTTTTTGTACGGATTCTGGTAACGAAGTAGAGATACCACTTGGGTATACTTCAAGAAACTCTGCTGTTTCTGGTTCGACAAAAATATGGTGTGATGCTTTATCTGCAAATCGAGAAATTTTATCTTCGATAGAAGGGCAATAGCGAGGTCCAATACCTTTGATGTTGCCACTGTACATTGCAGAGCGATGTAAGTTATCAAAAATTATTTTATGAGTTTTTTCATTGGTGTGTGCAATAAAACAGTCTCGTGTTGTCACGACATCTTTTTGATCAAATTCAAACAGATGCGTTAAAGGCTCAACTTCTTGACGTTCTAACTTGGAAAAATCGATAGTTTTTGGATCAAGACGAGGAGGTGTTCCTGTTTTTAATCGTCCCATGCGCAAATTGAGTTTATGTAAATAATCAGACAATTTGATGGAAGCTTGTTCATCACGTCTTCCTGCCGGAAAATTAACATCACCAATATGAATCAAGCCATTTAAAAATGTTCCTGTGGTAATGACAATTTGCTGTGCATGATAGATTGTGCCATCTGCGGTTTTAATGCCTTGCACAGATCGTATACCGTTATCATCTTCTACGATAATTTCGTCTACCATAGCTTGAATAACAGTGACATTAGGCGTATTTTGCATGATATTGCTTGCACGATCAGCATACGCTTGTTTATCAATTTGTAATCGTAAGCCTTGTACAGCAGGTCCTTTTTTTGTGTTGAGCATGCGTGCTTGCAAATAAGTTGTACTGCATATTTTTGGCATAAGGCCATCAAGAGCGCTGATTTCAAAAACAATATGACCTTTGCCTACACCACCAACAGATGGATTGCAAGGCGCAAGACCTATTTTGTTTTTATCGAGCGTAATTAAAGCTGTTTTTGATCCCATTCTTGCCGCTGCATGTGCTGCTTCTACGCCAGCATGTCCGCCGCCGACAACAATAACGTCAAAAGAATTTGATATAATCATGTCTTTTTGATTCATGTAAAATTTATCGATAAAGATGTATGTATTTCAAATAGTATACAAAATATTGAACAGAAGGCCAAATCTTGCAAATAACAGTTATGATTTTCTTAATTTATTAATCAATGCCGTAATTTTAGTTTGGGTTGAAACGTTATTAATGTAATTGCGTGTTTGTTCTGACATAATTGCTCGTAAATTTGGATCAGATAAAATTGGAGCCCAAATATAAAATTCTGTTCTTGATTTGTTTTGTTCAAATTTCTTAATGATATCTTCACACATAACTTTGTGATGACCGATTAATACATTTTTTTGTATTTTTAAAATATGAATAATTTTGGTTACAAATTGTGCAAATGGCATATCATCATGATCATTAAAAAATTTTTTAAATAAATCATATAATTGTGTATCAATATCTTTTTGATGTTCTTGGGCTTTGATATGTTCGCTTTGTTCTGTAGCTGATTGAGGAGTTATTGTTGTTTGTTGTGATGCATAGCTTGCAGTGTTCGTTAACATACATAGTCCGTACAATATAACTTTTTTAAACATGTTACGTTTATGAAACTTTCTGTAACTTGTTCTTACAATAGATGTATTGCTTTTCATAAAAATCCTCTGACCGAAATGTCTTTTTGTCTTGTTCTGTAATTTTATAATAAAGCTTTTGTTAATCTAAGCTTATTACTACTGTAAAAATATCTGATTGAATCGTCAAAAGGGTGGTAGCTTTTTTTATTTTTATCGAAATTTGGTCTATTTGACTTGTTCTTAAAATGAGTGCATGTTGGTGTGCAATAAGTAGATTCAACGCAGATAAGGATTATATGGCACGCAATTTGTTAAGCAGAATGATTTATGTGAAAAAAGTGAAGTTTTTTTTATTTTGTCTCAACTTTTTTATCATGCATCTAGATGGGCAAGGTACGCAACGAACTCAATTTAGACATCATGATACTTATCAAAAACCAATAAAGGTGCCTTTTGATCGTGTTCCTCCTATGCGAAATCATACACCTTTTAATCATATGCAGAAGCCTCATATTTCTACTCCTATTCATAAGTTTGAAAAGCCAATACACAATTCAGGGTATAGTCCATATTATCAAGGGCAAAAGAACATAAAAGAGCTTGTAAATGAATATTATGTAGCGCATCATTGTCCAGTCTATCTTGATATGTCAACAAGATTATGGGCATTTGAAAATAAGTCATCTCAAGATGATATTGTTAAGTTTTGGCAGCAGCAAATTGAAAAAGAACAAAAAGAGCGCACAGCATTTTTAAAACTTCATGATTATAGCTTTCAACCATCTGTGACATTACAAAAAGAATTACAAGATCTTAAAGCTGCTATACATAAAGAGGAGCAAATAGCAGCGCAAAGAACTTTACTGCAAACATCATGGCATTATTTTAGTTTGAATTTTTATACAGAACAACATGTTTTGACTAAAAATGAATTAGATAAAAAAATCATGAAAGAGCAGCATGCATGGGAAGAAGAATCACTTAAAAAAATTGAGCAAGATGATAAAAAAATCGCACAATACTTAGCATCTCATAATCTTTTTTTTAAACCATCTGATAAAGCTGCTCAAAATTTGAATAAAGTT
>CANCGK010000044.1 GCA_947377595.1 bacterium
GCTCTGCAATGCAAATTCAAAAGTACAAAGACAAGCTATCTGGTCCACTGCTTGATCGTATCGATATCAAAGTAACGGTCAGCGCTGTAACTTACCAAGATGCACAAGCAACAAAAACAGTCGATGTTATTTCATCAGAAATATTACGCATCGGCGTTGCTCAAGCTTTAATGATGCAAGAACAAAGATTTAACACAAAAAATAAAACAAATAGTATGATGAGCGCAAACGATGTTGAAATGTATTGTAAATTAACTGATGCCGCTCAATCTCTCTTAAAAACTGCTTTTGAAAAATTAAGCATGAGTATGCGTGGCTACCACAAAACATTAAAAGTTGCTCGAACAATTGCTGACATCGATCAATCAGAATTGATCGACGTAAAGCACATCCAAGAAGCAATTATGTATAAATCTTAAACAATTATAGAAATTTATGAAAAAAATAATACTGACTCTCGCCTTAATTGTTTACTCATCAACGCCAATAACAGCCATGCGGCAAAGAATGACAAAAGTTTATAATAATCTTTTTACTCAAGAAGAAGGACGAGTCGCTCCTGACTTACCCGATGATCAATTACCTCAAGCGATTTTAGTTTCTGGCGATAATCCAGTTTATATACCTAGAGCCGAAACAATAGCGGTTGCAGCTATAACACCTGTGGCTGAAATAATAAATGTTGTTGCAACACCAACTACACCAAGAAATCAACGTCATAGTATTGTCGTCATATTAAATCAAAACGCAGAAGAAGTTCCTCGAGCAAGTGAAAATATGGTCGCCGCACCTAGATTTGCCAGACGAATAGAACCTCTGGTGAGAGATAGATGGAGTCCAATAATAGACATGTTAAATACGCAAGAAATCACTCAGCCTGATGAAGACCGTCGTCAATGCTGCTCAATTTCATAACCATTAAAAAAAGTATGAAGGTCTTTATGAACAAAAAATTATTTCAGATATTTTTTTACAGTATCTTAAGTCTCATAACTATAGATATCAAAGCATCAGGATCAAATGCAATTGAATCTGAAAAAACATTTGTAGAAGAATATACTCCAGCACATCAAACGCCTGAGCAAGATCAATCAACTCCAAGACTCCATGTCAGTAATGCCATAAACCCTCAAACAACTACTGTAACATCAAGAAGATGGAGGAGAAATAGCGCAAGAGTTGCACCAGATTCATCAATGTACACACGAGGGAATCTTCCACTCAATTTAAATGATTTACCCTTTGAAGATCCTAGAGCAAGGCTAGCCCGAATAAGAGAAGTCAATGAAAATGCTCAAAGACTACGCGATACACCTAACATTGATTGTAATTGCACAGTATCATAACAAGATAACATTCTCATATTCTTTACGAATTGTAACAATCAAAAGAATATGTTGATATAAGTTTGACATTCATCTTATTTGCTTGTATATTTAAATAGTAATGAAACGAAAGTTTAAAAGTTTCAAAGCATTTTAAATTATTGAAAATTAAAAATATATCGCGGGGTGGAGCAGTCTGGTAGCTCGTTGGGCTCATAACCCAAAGGTCGTTGGTTCGAATCCAGCCCCCGCAACCAAATTTAAAAGAGTTATTCTAAATTAGAATAACTCTTTTTTTATTTTTATGCTTTCTAAAAGAAACTGTGGTTTTAACAAAATAATATGTTAAAACCACAGTAGTTAAATCTCATACAACATTATGCAGTCAGTTCTGCAACTTTTTCTTGCACTTGATCTTTATGATGCCCACAATTCTGATCAGCACAATTATCATGAGTTGCTAAAAATTTACGCAATGATTCAACAATTCGATGTAATGTTTTTTGTGCCATCTGAGCATTATCTTGCTTGCGATATCCAAAATATCGAGAGAATTCTGTAGCAAAATAATAACTATAAATTTTTTCAGGATTTTCTGAAGTATTCGTCATTAAAGCATAAACAAAGGTTATAGCTTTTGAAAACTCTACAGGATTATTACGATGAATGCATAAATCTAAAATTTTATCATCATAGGCAACATTCGTAAAATCAATAATTCCACGCAATTGACCAGTAATTGGATCAACAATAATATTATTCATACTAAAATTATTATGAATCAACGCAAGCTGAGCTGGCTGAACTTGAGATTTTTCATACATTTTCATGATATTATTAAAAACTTCTAAAAGTTCTGGTGTATCTTGTAAATAATGACTATGTTCTTCCAGCGTTGCTAAAGACCATGGCAAAGAAGATTTCATCAGTCCTAAAGATTGCGCTTGTTCTTCACTAAAAGCTGCATGCAATTGCATTAAAAATTCAACGAGATCACAAATTAATTTTGAACGTTGCTTATTTCCATAACGGAAAAAAGCGTAAGAAATTAAGGGACTGCCTGCAATTTTTTTATACACTAAAAAATTTTCTTCATAATACAAAGGTTCAGGAATTTGTGTTAAAATTTTTCCTTGCAATGCTTTAAGCATTTTAACTTCATGATCTAAAGCCGTAACGCCTTCTTGCGTTTTAGCACTTTTACACATCCATGTATGATTAATTTCTAAAACATCAAAATCTGTTCCTTGGCGCTCTTGAACAAATTTAATTTTTTCTTGCGGAAACTGTTTTTTAAAAAGCTCTACGCGAGCATCAATTGTCAACATATACCCTCATTAACGTATAATTATTTTATGCTTTTACTCAAGATAAGAAAAAGATACTCCAAAAAACTTTCTTGTTTTATAGATTATAAAAAAGAAGATAGCAGTCAATGGCCCAAACCACAACCAATATCCAAAACTATGCAAGAAAAAACGAGTATCTAAAATAATCGAAAACAACCAAATATCACAGACATAATACAAAGAGCTTGTTGCTATTAAACTAGATATACTCATGGCTACACTTATAAATATAATACCTAAAAGACAAAGTTGTATCAGATAGTTTTTTAACAAACGCCAAACCTGCGCTGCATGAAAATTAATATTAAAATAATAAGCCAAAATTAAAATAAACATAACAATGCGCAATCCTGCAGATATCGAAGTTGCTAAAGCAAGTCCCATACCGCCATACAAACTCATTAATATACGATTCATAAAAAAATTCATAGCAATCGTTGCACAAGCCACTGCTGTTGCAATGCCTGTTGATTGTAACGCATAAAAAGCATTTAATAAAATTTTTTCTAAAGCAAAAAACACAAGCCCTCCTGCATAAGCATTCATATTCCATTGAGCTTGCACAACATGATACATCGTAAATTTGCTCGAAAAAAACATAGTTTCAAAAATTTCTCGTGAAGAAAATATCATAACAATTGTAATCGGTAGCATCATCCATGTAACAAGTTTAATAGCTTCTGCAAGATAGACCCCTAACTCTTGCTTGCTATGACCAATTTTAGAAAATTGAGGCAACAAAACAATCGAAAGTGATGTTGCAATAACACCTAAAGGAATGTTCACTAACTGATATGCACAGCGTAACAATGAAATAGTACCACTTGGCAAATAGGATGCAAAAGCAGAATCAATCCAAAAATTAATTTCCCCAATACCCACACTTAATATGCAGGGCAGCAATTGCAACATGACATACAAAAAACCCTTCCAGGTCGATTGATGCGGTAGTAAAATTTTAAAATTATACATCCAACAAACAACAACATGTACCGAAAAATTTAATGCTGATGCAGCAATCCAGCTCCAACATAAATTTTCAACCGACCACGAAAAATATAAACCTAACCCCAAGCAAATAACATACAAAAAATTTAAAACCGCAGGAGCTAATCCTGGTAATAAAAATCTGTTGGTTGCTTGTAATGCTGCAGAAAGAACTGCACTGGAAGATAAAAACAAAATAAAAGGAGCTAAAATTTTTAAAAAACGAACACTTGCAAGCAACTGCTCTTGTGATGCTCCTGGCGCCATTTGATAGACAATAACATCTGCATACCAACAAATGCCAATAACGATTAAGCCAATTAACAATTCAATCATAACAAATGATAATGACAATAACCGATCAACTCCAGACATACCCTCTTTTTGATCTGCTCGAATTAATGCAGGCACTAAAACTGATGACAACGCTCCTTCTGCAAATACCTTTCGCAAAGAAGTTGGTACGCGTAATGCTAAAAAAAATGCATCGGAGATAACTCCAACGCCCAAAAATTGCATGGTTAAAATTTCTCGAAAATAAGCAAAAAAACGACTCAACAAGGTCGAAGAACCTATTCCTAAAGCTTTTTTAATAATCGAACGTGACATGCAAAATATCCTTGTTAAAAATCATAAACCGATACGATATATTTGATTACAACCTTCATCAACTCTTCATTTTTTTATAAAATTACTGCATAACTAATTTTTTATGTTCAACTATAATTTTATGCTCCATAAGCTGCGCAATCTTTTGACTGTGCGTGCTGACAATAAGACCCATGCCATATTTTTTATGATAATGTAACAATAAATCAATCACTTGTTGCGCAGAAAATTCATCTAAATTACCTGTTGGCTCATCAACCAATATAAATTCTGGCACAACAAAAATAGCTCGTAAAATTGCAACTCGCTGCTGCTGCCCTCCAGATAACATGCCAGGATATGCATAAGCTTTATCAGCCATACCAACTTCTTCTAAAAGTTGCTGTGCTCGCTGATAACTATCTTGATGAACCATACCTGCTAAAATTGCTTTTAACATCACATTTTCTAATACTGTCAATTCTGCAAACAATGCCGCTTGTTGAAAAACTAAGCTGATATTTTTGGCAAAAAATTGTTCTGTTCTTTGTGCAGAAAAAGATTGTATAGCAACGCCACCTACAAAAATATCTCCTGTAGTTGGGGTATCAATCCCTGCAAGCAAATGAATTGCAGTCGACTTGCCACTGCCAGATGCTCCCATGATTGCATAAGAAGATCCTTGTAAAAATGTAATCGAGACATCATCAAAAACAGTCGCTATTATACCTAATTGCTCAAAAGATTTACTAACATGACGCATAGATAATTGCAAATTCAATGCATTTCCTACTTAAAAAAATATTTTAAAACACTTGATAATTCTAACTATTTTTAAATTTTTCGCATTAAAAATAGCAAGCCGCAGGCAAGATGTATAAAATTCTTGAATTTCTCACGATGAAAATATGATATTAACTGCATCTTTATAATCTACGTTGCAAGAGTTAAGACTCGAGCATATTTTCGAAAGCAATAAAATCATGAATAAATTTCTTCATACTTTTGTACAAGGACTCATACTCATATCATCCTGGCAGAGTAACCTGTTTGCCTCAAAGCCTGGACAAAGCACACAAATTACTCAAGCTGAAAACATAAATCAAAAGCTTTTTGATAAGCGTCTACAACAACATCAAGATGCAATATCAACAGGTGGTCAAGATTTACAAAGTGCTATTGAAACTGAACAGTTTAAAATGAAAAGCCAAAATATGCAGGATATAACCTTAAATACTCATAAAGCTGTTTTAGAACATCTACAATCAATACAAGCCCAACATGAAAATCAAGCTGAAAGTCTTGATTTATCACCGGCTGAAGTAAAACAACCTGCGGCACAAGAAAAACCTGCCATACAAAAACCTATCGTAGAAAAACAACTTGCTCTTGCACCTGTTGTAGTAGTAGAACAAGCACCACAAATCAATTCATCTTTGATCACAATTGAGCACATTATGGAAAACAGCAAACAAGAGATAGACCAATCTATAAAGACAATTATCGATCTTTTATCCCCTAGCGAAGATGAAGTAAATAAGATAATGCAGACGACTGCTTTAAAATTACTCGATAACGTTTTTACTTTGCAAGATGGAAAAATAAAAGAACTTAAAAATCCAAATCTTAATGTACAAGAATTACAACAAAAGTACAAAGATCTCATTGTTTCATACGATCAACCACAGCAAGAAGTAGTTACAGAATTGTTAACACCTCTTATAAATGAATTAAAAAAACGAGAACCATCATGGCTGCAACAAACGATGGATACTGCAGGAGATGTATTTGGCATTGCAGATACAGCGGCACAAGTTACAGCTGCAGCTGTATCTGCAACCGCACAAGAAGTTCAAGAAAATGTTCAAGCTTTTCATGAAGATGTCACAGCACCTATTCTGCAAGCTGCTCATGAAAATGTGGTAGCACCCGCGGCTCAGGCACTACATAATGTTGCAGAAACAACCTTGAGAAAGGCAGCAGATTGGACAACAGGACGCTCTGAAGAAATAGCTGTAAAATTTATAACTACAACACAGCCGTGCAATGATGGTGTGATTACAAAGGAGATACAAAAAAAGCTTGACGTAGAAAAAGCTACTGAGCATCAAAATCCTTTGAATATACAAACAAAATCTCTTACAGAAGCTGCATTAGATGCAATTCCAGGTAATGCTCCAGAAATGGTACAAACTATTGCTGGAACTAAAAAAATATTGTCTGATATAACCCAAGGATTATATCGCATGCTCGGATATCCCCCAAAAATAAGCTTAACCGTCCAAAGCGAAATTAATCAAACAGCTGAAAAAATCGTAGCTGATACGACTGTAACCACAGAACAAGATCACGCAAAGTTTAATAAAAAATTGAAAAAGTACATAAGCGCTATAATCCCAAAATTAATTAGTTTAATAACCAAAGAAGATCCACGCAACATTCAGATTATAGAAATACCAGTCAGTAGCGGTGACTTATTAGCCGCAAAGGTTAAGATCAGTTACAATAAAAGTACTAACAACATACAATCTGCTATTGTTACCTACGATGGTAGATCTTATAATCTTGATGTAAGTAAACTTACGATAAAAGAAGATGGGAGCTTTACAATCTCATCACCTTTATACAACAAATCACAAAAGCCATCTTTAATCCTCGAATACATAATTAAGCCAACAGCCAAAGCTCTAGGCAAAAAAGTTCTAGATAACGTAAAATATGAAGATAAAGCAACACAAAATTTATATAACACCTTCATTGATTTCGTTTACGACAAAATCACAGACCCTAACAGCGATGGCCAAATAGAAATAGTCGCACGTATCGACAAGAAAACTGGCGAAACTTTTCTTGTAAAAAAAACTATAACACAAAAGCAAGCTGACGCTTCTATGCAAACTGTAAGTCAACAAGCTGAACAGACTAACATTGAATTAACGGGTAGAGCTGGAGATCGTTTTGCCCCAAAAAGCACATTATCAATAAATAGCGATAATCAGTTGCAAGAATTTGATATACAACACGAATTATTCTACAGCCAAGACAATAAGCTCATAAGAGATACGATAAAACCTATCAGCAAATCAATTGATTATAAAGATGACACTTACACTATGGTTGCTATATTTCAGGAACCAGGCAACAGAGCTCTATCAGCTGAAGCCACCAATCTATTGCAAGCTCTTAGTGAACAATTTGTCACAAAAAAGATTATTCAACCAGCAATTTTTGAGGGAGATGCTCTACAAAACA
>CANCGK010000045.1 GCA_947377595.1 bacterium
CTTCATAACGAATAATCATATCAATTTTTTCTCTACCAAGAAATGGCAAAGTCAATTCTTTGTAAATAATAGCAGAACTACTTAAACAAGTGACAATTTCATCATACGCACCAATGGTTGTTGCAATTTTTTTAATAGCATTACTCACATGCATGGGATGAGAGTCTGTTAAAACAATGCTCATGCTATTTTCGATCGTAATATTTTTTTTAGAAAAATAAATCAATGAAGCTTGCACACTATGCGTTGTAATCTCAAAACCTAAAATTCGCTTACTAAAAATATAATATGAACCTATTTTACTTGGGATCAAAACATCTTGAATCATAAACTAACTCCCGCACTCTGCTGTACCATATTTTTTATAGAAATTGTAGATGCATGCGTTGATTCTAACTGATTTTCAGACATATCAATCGGTAAAATTGATGCATCTGATTTCGCATTTTTTTGTTTTATTTTTTTGCTCTTTACTTTTCCTGTTGCCTTCTTTTTACTTATATTTTTACCACTATCTGCCATCTTACCATGTTGTATTGGTTTGTGATATTTCGATGCAACAATTTTACCTCGTACTGATTCTTTTACCATTGGCTCATGATGAGAAATTAATTCTTTACGATCTAACAATCGATGCGTTGTTAAATCATCAGCTCTTGTTGCTCGATCACCAAAGAACATTTTATCAATTGGATCTTGACCAGACTCAACATCTCCAATTTCATCCATCATGCGTAAATAATCCTGAGCCTCTTCTATTTTATTGCGAGTATATTGTTGCACTTCAGCTTGACTTACAACATTATCTAAAATTTTAGGACAAATAAATACGATAAATACATTTTTACGTTGAGAACTTGCTTTGTTTTTAAACAACCATCCAAATACTGGAATTTTAGAAAGGAAAGGAACACCCCCTGTTGAAGATGATGTTGCATCAGCCATAATACCACCCAAGACTAAGACCTCTCCATCTGCAACTGATGCCATAGTGGTAATAGATTTTTGATCTTGAACAGCATCATTTGGTGAATTTGGATTAACAAATTGATTATTATCGATAGCAATAGCTAAATTAATAATTTTTTGATCATTAATCTGAGGAACAATAGTAACTGATAGATTTGCCTCAGCAGTTTGATACCCTGTTGTTGAAGTCGTCCCAGAACTCACGGCTTCACCAGTCACCACGCGACGAGAAACACCAACTTTAATTAACCCTTTACAATTGTTCGAAACAACCATAAACGGATTTTGAATAATTTTAGCATAGGTAATCGTATTTAAAATTTTAAAAACAGCCCAAATAGGTTGTCCAAAAGTCAATAAAGTAGAACCTGCTTGATTAATCGGACCGACCAATAAACTAGCTAAATTAGATTTAATAGATTCAGCTATACCATTACCTCCAGGAGTTGTAACAATACCAGACAAGGGAGGAATGCCAGAAGTTTGTCCACTGACCGAAGGTAAAAAAGTATTATTAGCATTAGGGCCAGAAATTTGAGATCCAAGTTCTTTGACTTTGGTACCTGTTACTTGAACAATTAACACTTCTAATGCGACTTGTTTTTGAGGAACATCAAGAGTTTTAATTAATTGTTCAACGGCAGGATAATCATCAGGAGTTGTATTAATAATCAATGAATTTGAATGATTATCAGCAACAATCGTCATTGGTTGTAAATATTTTTGCCCATCACGTACACCACCATATTGTCCTGCTGATGTACTGCTTCCATAGGTCACTAATTGAGATATAGTTTTCTGCATATCGACAGCATTGGTATATTCAAGATAATATACAAAAACTGGAGCCTTTTGATTTTGCGCATCAATATCAACATATTTTGCTATAAAATCTTCCAAACGAATGACTGCATCTTTTGGACCTAAAATAATTAAGGTATTAGTTCTTTTATCACCAGTTAAAGAAACGTTTTGAGAAAAAAATTCTGAAGCAACATCTTTTGTGTCAGGAGCCCACGCTCGCTGAGAAGTTGCTGGCTTTAAAGAATTATATAAATTAATCACATCTTCAACATTTGCTTTTTTTAATTTAATAACAGACATTGCTTGTGGAGAGACTGGTTTATCAAGTTCTTTGACAATCGTCATCAATGACTTAATATTATAAGATTTATCAGTAAAAATTAATGCCTTTAAATCTTTATACACCATTAAAGAACCCGTAGCACCCTGAAATTTGCTAATCAATGGTTGCAATTTGATTGGGTCTGCATTTTGCATAAAATAAACATAACGAATCATCATATCATTATCTGGCAATAAAGCAGGATTAGCTCCAATATAAGCTGGAATCGGCTCTTGACTTGCATTTGGCAATGGAACAATTCTATAAAAACCAGGATGAGACATAGGAACCAAGTCTAAACCTGCCATACTTAAAAAAGTGATGAATAAATTCCAACTTTCTTGTTTACTTAAAGGAGTATTGGTTCGAAATGATATTTTATTACCTGCAAGTTTTGGTCCTTTATTGGTATCTAAAATATCATCGGTAATAAATTTAACTTTATGAACACGCTCCATATATTCTGCAACATTTTGTAGATCAATATCTTCAAAATTAAATGCTACAGATTCAATAACATCTCCCCCTTTTTGTTGCAAAGGAGCTGATTCTATCGATTTAAGTTTTTGTTGATCATCATAACGAACCGTTACAGGCTGATCTCCTAAAGCATCCACATTTTCCTGTTCAAATTTTTTTTCTTCTAACTGAACTTGAGAATCAATTTTATCAATCATTGCAATAACAGATTGGCCATTGCGACGAGAGTAATCATCAACCGCCATCACAACTATAGATCTAAGAGCAAAAGATCCAATTATCAAAATTTTACTGTATATATTCATGAATCTATATCCATCTATGTTTTTATATCAAAACTATTATTGCTGCATGCCATTAAATATAATATTTTTACTACTTTGTTGCATCATACGAGCTCTATCTTTAGATCTAAGATCCTGAAGCGTTGGAGTTAATTTATCACGTTCTTGTAATAATAAATTATAATCTTGCAAAGACTGTTTTTGCGAAAGATCTTTATTATATTCATTGTCTTTATAATTCATTGTAGAATTTTGCACAGGTAATATATTTTCTTTACTTAAGACCATCGATTGACCGACTTCATCTGACAACGAATTATTATCTATTGGTTGATCATCAATTTGATCCAATTGCTCTTGAGAAATCGTCTGAATTTTTACTGATTTTTCTATTTCAGCTTGAACTTTTGCTTGATGCTTACTTAATTCTTCTAATAATTTTTGATGAGTTTGCTGTGGAGTAAACATAATTGATTGAGATACTTTATCAACTAATCCATATAACATAGTCATGACTTGAGTGCCTCTATATAAAACAACTTCAATAGTATCGCCAACATGCTTTTGTATGATATGATCATATAATTTTAAACGATTATCTAAGTCATCAATAAAGAAATCATCTACCTTAACAATGATATCGTCCATCATAAAACCAAGCATACTACCAAGAGAATCTTTCTCCAGTTTACCAATTTTACAACCAAAATTTTTACCTTGTTTATACACAGTTGTAATATCTAAAGCCTGAATAAATTGGCCCAGACTACCAATACGTTCGGAAAATTCATCTATATTAATTTTATAATGTGTATCATGAACAGATTCTACAACAGATTGCGGAATTGTTTTTGCCTGTATATTAAAATCGCTGACAGCATCTTCTTCTCGTAAATACAATGTTTCCTGCTGACCATTTGAACGAATAATAATAATACGATTTGATAGAATTTTTAAAATTTGAGCATCTTCTATCAAATCTCCGACTCTATAATTTTTATCTTCTTTTGTTTTTTTCAATTGAATGATAGCAATACAACTAGCAGCGTCATCTTTAACAAAAATAACCCCTTTTAAAACAGCATCTAAAGGGGCAAAAAAGGTTGGACTTTTTTCAACAGGAACATCTGGTATAATGACTTTAGGAGGCTGTGGTATAGGTGCAATAATTTGTTCGACTATATTTTCAATAGGAACAACTGGTGCTTGATAAGTATCAAATAAATCATGTGTATAAATAGTAGAAATATCAATAGAATCAATTTTTTTATCTTCAACAACTTCTACAACACCAGGAGTAATAGATATACGACGAGGAATAACTCGCTGCATCATAAAAATCAATAATTGGCTCGCAAAAAAAAGAACAAGCAAACTACTATTTAAAATCCAGACCGAATGTTTCATCTATATCCTTTTATGACTATTTTCTACACCAATTATTTCTAAATATAATTATTGCCACATCTGACCACAAACATATAAAAATGCTCTTTACGGAGCTACAACAACATCCAATATTCTATCGATAATCATATCAGAACTCATTTTTTCTGCTTGAGCATGATAAGTTAACAATATTCTATGACGTAAAATATCGCGACTGACCATTTTAATATCATCAGGAATAACAAAATGTCGATTTTGCAACAACGCATAAGCTTTACAAGCATGAGCAATTGCAATACTTGCACGTGGAGAAGCTCCATACTCAATCATTTTAGCAAAAATGCCTAAACCATAAGCTTCTGGTTGCCGCGTCGCAAAAACAATTTTTAAAATATAATCTACTAATCGTGGTTCTATATAAATATCTTGAACAAGATTTTGAGCTTGTAAAATATCTTGCGTAGACAAAACTTTATGTACAAGAATTTCACGACAAGATCTATTTAAAATTTCTCGCTCTTGTTCAAAGCTTGGATAACCAACTTGCAATTTAAACATAAATCGATCAATTTGCGCTTCTGGAAGGTGATAAGTCCCTTCATTTTCTACAGGATTTTGCGTTGCAAAAACTAAAAATGGTTCTTCTAAAGCAAAAGTCGTTGATCCAATAGTCACTTGATGCTCTTGCATTGCTTCGAGCAAAGCAGCTTGAACTTTTGCCGGAGAGCGATTAATTTCATCAGCTAAAACCAAATTCGCAAATACAGGACCTTTTTTTGTATCGAACTCTTGATTTTTTACATTATAAATCATAGTCCCAATTAAATCTGCAGGCAATAAATCTGGAGTAAACTGAATTCGACTAAAAGATAACCCTAAAGCATCTGCTATAGTTTTAATTAATGTTGTTTTAGCAACACCTGGTACACCTTCTAATAAAACATGCCCTTTACTGAGCATAGCTATTAATGTCGCATCAATAATATGATGATGCCCGACAATAACTCTTCCTATTTCAACTTTCAATAATGAAAATTTTGCACTAAATTGAGCAACTTTTTCTATAATTTTTTCAGATGATGTTGATTCCACAGTTTTATCCTTTTTAAAGCATTAATTTCTGTTTGAATTGATAGCAATTATAGTAACTTGAAAAACAAATATCAAAAAATGTTTAATGTTATCTTTTCCTTACAAGGGGTTGTTCTACAGCAATTGGTCCTTGAATTAAACCTCTAATAAATTGATAAATATATGGGTCGTTCGATTCCCAAATATTTTTTGCATCAACCTGACTTTTAATTTGACCTTCATACAACAAAGCAACTTTATCAGCATAGTTAAAAATATCAACATCATGTGATATAACAACCGAAGTTATATGTAATTTTTTTTGCATGCTTGATATTAATTCATGAACAACTTTAATTGTAATTGGATCAAGACCCGTTGTTGGTTCATCATATAAAATAATCTCTGGATTACTCATTAAAGTTCGCGCAAATCCAACTCTTTTTTTCATACCTCCTGATAATTCTGAAGGATATTTATCAAGAATAGTATGATCTAAATCAACTAATGATAGTTTTTCTGTAACTTTTTGACGAACATCTTTTGGATTCATCCCATTTTCTAAATCAACTATACCTACATTTTCAAAAACAGTTAACGAATCAAGTAATGCTGCAAACTGAAAAACATACCCAAATTTTTTAAAATTTTCTATTTTAGCTTGACCTTGTAATCCAACCGTATCTTTTCCGTCAACTAAAATTTGACCTGATGTTGGCTCAATTAAACCTATAATTTGTTTTAATAAAAGCGATTTACCTTCACCTGATTTACCAATAATACATGTTAATTTTCCCGTAGGAATATCAAGACTCAATCCTTGAGTAATGTAAGAATCATGATCATTAAACCGCTTAAAAAGATCAACTATTTTAATTTTTATAGGGTCCATTAAAAGCCTTCAAATAATAATGTTGAAAGAAAATAATTTGATACTAAAATTGCAATCGAAGCAACAACAACACTTTGAGTTGTTGCAACACCAACGCCTTTAGCACCGCCCCAGGTGTAATAACCTTTAAAAGAACCTACAGAAGAAAAAATAAATCCAAAGCAAGCAGCTTTAATAAGTCCACTGATAATGTCCGATACTGTTAAAAATTCAGCTATTCCATCAATATAATTGACTGGATTTAAACTAAAAATATAAATACAAACTATATATCCACCCATCACACCAAATGCCATCGAAAATATAGTTAAAAAAGGCAACATGACTGTTGCCGCTAAAATTCTAGGAACAATTAAATACTGAAAATTATTAATGCATAATGTTTCTAGAGCATCGATCTGCTCGGTTATTCTCATGGTTCCAATTTCTGCTGCTATACCAGAACTACATCGACCAGCGACCATTAATCCTGTTAAAACTGGCCCTAGTTCACGAGCCATAGTTAAAGCAACAACTGGTCCTATCATATTTTCTGAACCAAATTGTTTAAAGGTGGCATAGGTTTGTAAAGCTATCACAGCTCCAGCAAAAAAACCTGTTAAAATGCTGATAGGAAAAGATTGAAGTCCCAATCTATCCATTTGAGCAAATAACTTAGAAATATTAATTTTTTTACCATACACTGTTTGCACAACCTGCACGATAAACAATGTATATTTACCACATGCTCGAGCAACTTTTAAAGTTAATTTACCAGTCAACATTAACAGAGAAAATGCCATGAAAGCTACCTTAGATCATCACTATATGTATGTATACTTGATTTGATTAATTTTGCTCTTCTTCTACAGATTCATTATGATTTACATTTCTTGTATAATTAATTGATGCACGGCTTACACCATATTTATTTTTTAAGACTGATAAACTTAAAGAACCAAGTAATAACAATGCACACAAAACCCATGTCACAGTCTGGAAAATATCTTGTCCGCCAGAACTACCAAATAACATTTGATTTCCACCGCCCATACTGCCTAATCCCATATTGCCTTTACCTTTTTGTATTAAAACAAGTAAAACAATTAAACAACACATTAAGCCGTACAAGCCAGTGAGCAATGAAAAAATAATCATACTGCAATTCCTTAATCAATTATGAAAAAATATATTTTACTTCGATTCTACTATTTTTTTTAATTCTTGAAAATCAATACTCGCTTTTCCTATCAAAAATCCAGAAATACCTTTTATTTCGGCTAATTGAGG
>CANCGK010000046.1 GCA_947377595.1 bacterium
ATTCAAAAAGCTATACACGAGCAGTGGCAAGGGACAGTTTATAACATTTTAGATGCTAATGAAATTATCATTAGAATACAAGATACTCCAGAAACAACTAAAGATTTAGATCAAAAAATACAAGCTACTGTTGATGCAGTATCAATTGATAATCCTGGAACTATTTTACAAAAAAATAGTTTGAGTAGTGCTGTTGGCGAATCTTTACGTCATTCATCATTAAAAGCTATTATCTTTGCATTATTATTAATGCTTTTATACATTGCTTTCCGATTTCAATTTGCATTTGCTTTTGGCGCTGTTATGGCGTTAGCACATGATGCATTAACAGTTTTAGCTGTTTTTCTTCTTATCAATCGTGAAATTTCAATCGATGTAGTCGGCGCATTGCTTGCAGTGTTAGGCTATTCAATTAATGACACTATTGTTATTTTTGCTCAAATCAAAAAGAATTTAAAAGCTATGAAGGGTAAACCTTTAGCTACAATTGTTGACACAAGTATAAATCAGACAATGCGACGAACCATCTTAACAAGTATGTCTACAGCGATTGTTGTTGGCTCAATGTTATTATTTGGTGGGGAATCGATTAGAAGTCTTTCTTTAGCTATCCTGCTTGGAGTTATATTTGGAACATATTCTTCTGTCTTTATTGCAAGCTCAATAATGATGTATTTTTACAAAGAAGAAAAATAAAAATCAAATAGATGCCTTCCAAGATACATCATGGATCTATCGCAAAGGCTTTGAAAAAGTCACATTAGACACAATTATTGTCTACAGAACAAGCAATGCATTATCCTAAAAATTACATTATTGAGCCTGAAAGTGTTTTATATTTTCAAGCTCAATAATAAATTTTAGAATGCGCGCTCTATACTTACAAACCTTTTATTACGGATAAAAAGATCTTGCAAAATCCAAAAGAAACTAAACGGCCTAGACTTCCTATTTCTAATGCACAAAAAAAAATGACGAATCCACAAGAACTTACAAAAAAAGACATGTTAGAAATGCTCATACATGATCTTAATTTTACAGCAAAACGTCTTGGTATCATCGGCTCAAGCATGATGACCAAAGATCAATTGATCAACGTTATACTTGAACATCAAAAGTCTCCTGAAAAGTCTATTCGTGTATCTGGAGTGTTAGAAAAGTTACCTGATGGCTTTGGATTTTTACGATTTCCTGAGTATGATTACATTTCAGGACCAGATGATATTTATGTATCTCCAACGCAAATTCGACGCCTCAACTTACGTACAGGCGATACAATCTCTGGTGAAATTCGCCCTCCAAAAGAAAACGAAAAATATTTTGCATTGCAAACAATCGAAATGGTTAATGGCCAAGATCCAGCCCGCACAACAAGTCGTATCGATTTTGATCGCCTAACGCCATTACATCCTGATAAAAAATTCACATTAGAATGTCGTCCAGATTTTATATCAACTCGTATCATGGATATTTTTACCCCAATTGGTAAAGGGCAACGTGGTCTGATTGTAGCTCCACCAAAAGTTGGTAAAACTGTTTTAATGAAAGAAATTGCAAAAAGTCTTTTAGCTGAAAACGAAAATATTTATCTGATTGTTCTTTCTATCGATGAACGTCCAGAAGAAAACACCGACATGAAACGCTCAATTTCTGGTAAAAATGCCGAAGTCGTAAGTTCTACATTTGATGAATCTCCAGAACGACACGTTCAAGTAGCTGAAATCGTTTTAGAAAAAGCAAAACGTTATGTTGAATATGGTCATGATGTTGTAATTCTACTTGATTCTATTACACGATTAGCAAGAGCTTATAATACAATTGCTCCAACATCTGGTAAAGTTTTAACTGGCGGTGTTGATGCAAATGCTCTACAACGTCCAAAGCGATTCTTTGGTGCAGCTCGTAACGCAGAAGAAGGCGGATCTTTAACAATTATAGCAACAGCTTTAATTGAAACTGGATCTAAAATGGACGAAGTTATTTATGAAGAATTTAAAGGTACTGGTAACATGGAACTTCATTTAACTCGTAAATTATCTAATCGAAGAACATTCCCTGCGTTTGATCTTATTCCATCTGGTACTCGTCGTGAAGATTTATTGTTAACAGAAGAAGAATTAAATCATTCATGGGTATTGCATAAATTCTTATCAACAATGAATGTTGTTGAAGGGATGGAGTTTATGATTGATAAAATGAAGCATACTAAAACAAATGAAGAATTTTTTGCAACTATGAGCAAAAAAAGTATGACAAATTCAAACAATAACAATCATTCAAATAAACACGACCAATAAATTACACTTTATACACACTAAGAAAAGGGATAAACTTGCACAGTTTATCCCTTTTCTTAGTGTGTAAGCGTACAAAATATAGCACTATGAAAAAAATATTGATTAACATTACTTTATTTTTAACTTTAATTTCTCAAGCAGAACTCAAAGCATCTCTTCCATTTGATACTTTAATTGAAAACTATCAATTAACATGTCTTGCCATCCCTATTATTAATTTGATGGGTCACCTTTCGTTATTCGATGCGCATAAAAATTTAGAAACGAAAAAAGGCTATATCAGACGTGATCCAGAAATACATGAAAAAGTAAAAATTATAAAATTAGCTAGAGTTGAACATGTTATAACTGCACTTTCATCATTAGAGGGACTTGAACATCCCAACTCCTATGAAGATAATATTCCAACAGCTCTTACAGTAACATCTCGAGTTATGATAACAGGTCTTTTATCAACTACAGGAGTTTGTGCGTACGATCCATTAAAACTATCATTGCATTCGATCAATGCTATAACATCACTCCCGACAATGATCCACACCATGCAAATGTTATATGCATATCACAAAGCAAAAAGTGAAAGACGAACTATTCATGCTTATACGATAGAAGATGTTTTAACGCAAGACCTTAATGAACTTTTTGCAAAAAAAATGAATAAACAACAATACAATCCGCAAAGTAAATGTCGTCAATACTTGCAAGATTGGCGCAATTTACACCCTGAACAATATGCCAATCGTATTTCAAGCGCCCCGACAAAAAGCTATTCTGAAAAAAAATTAAAAGAAATGTTATCATCTCATATTTTATCTGGCGATATACTTGATACAATTGTAACATTTTTAAAACCCAATAAAGACTGCTTGGTTGCATATGATCCAGATCTTAAAGATCATATCGGTGAACTTGACCAAAAATTTTATACCCAATACCCAAGATCTACCAATGCACAATCTTGCCAAGAAGAAATTTTACCAATATCTTTAACAGCGACTGATCAAACTTTGACAATTGCTCATCAAAAAAATTTAACTGATTACATCAATAGCTATCGAGCAAAAAATAAGCGATTTCCTTTGACAATTAAAGTATTAGATGATGCGCAATATGTTAATCAAGATGGTATAAAAATAGAAAAATTATCAAAAGAACAAAGTAATATAATAAGAGCTGGTTTTAAAAAATCTGTCGAAAAATACATAGAAATGAAAAAAAATGGCACAAGTCTCGAGATTGTTTTTTAATTTTCAGATTAAAAATTTTCTATAACAAAATACTAACACTTATACCCATAAAAAATCATGCAAAAATTAAAATTATTCATACTTATCCTGAGCTTCTTGCCTACTCAAAACATTATAACACATCCTATTCTTTGGATAAGTATGCCTACTTATAATCTGATACATTATATGATATTAGATTCATATCAAAAAGAATCACTTGCCATAAAAGATATGATAGAGCGATTGCCGTTTGCTCAGCCTCAAGACAAGATTATAGAACTTACTAGAATTGAACACGAAATTGCTGCTCTTGAAAGTTTTAAAGGTTTTTATAATCCAAATGCTACCAACGCAGATTATCTAGAAAGATACGTTACTGTATCATTACGAATCGGCATAATATTAACAGCTGTAGGAATAAACGTATATCAATATGTATATAATCAACCTCCATATGAATGGCTTTTAGTTGCTTGCATGATAAATATGGCAACATCATTACCAACTGTAATGCATCAAAAAACGATGTTGAAGCAATATTATCAAGCAAAAAAAGATACATTAACATTTAATGCGACAAATATCGAGGATGTTTTAACAAAAAAAATGAATGCTTCTCTTGTCGCAAAAATCAATCAAGAAAAATGTGATATTGACCGATCATCTTTTCGACATTTACAAGAATGGCATAATTTAACTCCTTATAGAGCTCGAGAAAATCGTCCTTCTACAGCTTCAGCTAGAAATAAAACCATGAATGCTCTCAGTCAAATAAATATCATGCGCAGTCGGGAAAATAAAAAAGAACTGACTAAAAAAACAGCTCTTTTAATTAAAGAGTTCGTTGGGAACGATACCATAGATGAAACGTTCAATCAAATAAATACCTTACGTACTCGTGATCATAAAACAAGGCTTCCACAAGAAATAATGATGTTGACTCAAGATTTTTTTAACCCAAAACCATGGCAACCTCGCCAATTAACCCATGAAGAAGAGTCGCATATTGGGACTTTACCGGAAGAATTTTATCAACGACTTCCACGAAACCCTGCAGCATAAAATCTTTAATCTATGATAGATTACTTAAAAAATTGGTAAATCTAAATCATCAAACTGATTTTGTAAAGCTTTATACGCACCGACAAATGCAATCATCCCAGCATTATCGGTGCATAATTTTCCTGAAGGATAAAATAATTGTATACGACGTTTTTCTGCAAATGCTTGCAATGTACGGCGTAAATATTTATTACAGGCAACGCCACCAACAAAAGATATTGCTTTAATATCAGGATATTGCTTAATAACTTGAGCTAATTTTTTTTCAAAAATATCACCCATACACACGAGTAAAGAACTGGCAACTTGTTGTTTAAAATAAAGATCATCATCTTTTAAAAATTTTTTAGCTTGCAAATCATAAGCATCACGCTTGACAAGATCATATAAAATCGATGTTTTAAGGCCAGAAAAACTAAAATTATTATTTTGCATAGAACCGCGAGTATATTGAAAAAAGTCCTTAAACTCAACCTGTTCTGCTAATTTTTCGATAACTGGACCACCTGGATACGGTAAATTCATCATTTTAGCAATTTTATCAAAAGCTTCACCGGCAGCATCATCAATTGTGTGTCCAATAAGCGTATACTGGCCAAAATTTTCTACAAGATACATCGATGTATGCCCACCAGAAACAGTCAGACAAATAAACGGAAAAGGAACTACATTTTCTATACATGCAGAAAAAACATGCCCTTCTAAATGATTAATACCAATCAATTTTTTATTTTTCGCAAAAGCCAAACCTTTTGCATAGGAGACGCCAATCATCAAAGCTCCAGGCAACCCTGGTTTGCTTGTAACAGCAATAACATCAATTTCATCAAGAGTAACCTGTGCTGCATCTAAAGCCTTTTGAACAATAATGCCAATTTTTTCCATGTGAAGACGAGATGCTAATTCTGGAATCACACCACCATGCCAAGCGTGCAAATCAACTTGAGAATATAATTCATTTGACAGTAAACCACGAGCAACATGATAGACAGCTGCTCCCGTTTCATCACACGAAGACTCAATGCCCAATATTTTTAATCGAGCGCTAGAGTCAAAAATTTTATCTAAATTCATATCTATCTTTCAACGTCAGTATGTATCATGCAATTGATTATGGTTTAATCATAACAACTGTTTTACTTTCTATCTTTGAACTATTGGATAGATGATGCTTATGAATTGTATCAAAATCTATGCCAATAATGCGAGCTTGTATAATTGCTTGAGTTATATCTTCTCTATCTATATTTTGATCCATTAAAATTGTAGGCAAAATACGAATATTGCTATTCAAAGGCCAAACTTTTACATCAAGCCCTGCTATATAATCTGCTTTAAATAAAAAAATAATCGTATTGTCGGGAATAATTTTATCCGCAGGTAAAACTTCTTGCGTTACGTGCCAGCAATACCCCTGAGCAACTTTATCTTGATCATACTTTCTCATTGCAGTTAACGTATAAAATTTATACGAAACTCCCTCTGGAACATACAAATAATTAATAGTATTATCATACGAAGAAGGCAAAGGTCGATCGCAAATTAAAAGATGAATTTTTTGAGTTGATCGAGCTTCGTTGACAGCATAAGGAACAATTTTGACTAAATCTTTTTTTGTCAAAGATTGGCCAATGCGCTTTGATTTTTTATCATGGTTAATATCCAATTGAATCTTATTACCCTTGTAATATAAACATAAATCTGGATCAATATCACAAGGAAAAACAATATCTCCAATAAAGGGAGCCATAGGCTCTTCGTATTCAAGAAGTGATTTTGGCCCAGCAAAGAATGATCCAAACGATCCTAATAAAACTACAAGAATGATTTGTTTTTTCATCGATTTACCTAAATGTTTTGACGAAGTGCCAATATTTTCATTACTATAATTAAGAAGTATAATAATAGTAGTACAAAAATAGAAATTTAGTAGTCAAAATTCATGAATATCATAGCTAAAAACAAAAAAGCCTTTTTCGATTACGAAATCTTTAATAAAATTGAAGCAGGAATCGTATTAACTGGCGATGAAGTAAAAATGCTTCGTGCAAAACACGGATCGCTTGTTGGAGCCTTTGCTGTTGTCAAAGAAAATGAACTTTATTTAATTAATTGCAATATTCCAATCTACACCAATGCTTTTAATAAAGATGATAAAGCAGCTTTGCGATCAAGAAAATTACTGCTTCATCGCAAAGAACTTAATAAAATTATTGGCGACGTTTCAGCAAAAGGAATAACACTTGTGCCAACTTTACTTTATTTTAACAAAAAAAATATGGTGAAAGTCGAAATAGGCCTTGCAAAACATCGTAAAGCTCACGGACAAAAAGAACTCATCAAAGAACGTGATATCGCACGAGACACACGACGAGAATTAAAAAATTTACGATAAAGACTTTGACGCAATCACTTTATCTGATATGCTCATAATAAGTTTATATTTTTAAACTTATTCTTTGAAAAATCTGGGGGCGTACTGGCTTCGACGTATTGTTGATCGCTAGGGGTGCATGTCGAGCTTTCGTAGAGTGCTCGTAAAACAAACTATGAAAACAATAACTGTAAACACTTTTGTGTCTACTGTTTCTTCAGTTGTAAGTTATGCAATCAATGCTGTAGCAGTTGCTTTCGCTCCTGCTTTATTCATGGTGGCTGTAGCTTAAACCGCTGTTTTAGCAGTTGGTAGGAAAAACGTTATCTATTCGTTGATTCTATCTCCTATTATAAATATATAGATTTTGCGTGGTAGGTTACTTTGTTTTGTAGC
>CANCGK010000047.1 GCA_947377595.1 bacterium
ATTATGAAAAAATTATTTGTATTAGCTTTGTTTTCTACTTACATGATAGCAAGCCAAGATACAACCACAAAAAAATATCGCTATTCTGGTCAGGCTGCAGTTGAACATTTAACAGAAACTGGTGAATGTGAAAGATGTGACTTATCGCGTCAAGACTTAAGAGTAGCAATTGCGGCAGTTAATAAATTTAAAAAAACTCCTATAAATTTAAAAGGTGCAAAACTAAGTGGTGCAATTCTAAGTAATGCAGATCTAAGTGGTGCAATTCTAAGTAATGCATGTCTACTGTATGCAAAGCTAGAAGGTGCAATTCTAAGTAATGCATATCTAAGTGATACAATTGCAGTGTGTGCAGATCTATCTTATGCAAAGCTAGAAGGTGCAAAGCTAGAAGGTGCAAATACTCTTTATGCAAACTTTTATGGTGCAAACATGACAAACGTCATAGGTTATATTCAGTCAAGCGATTATGATCTAGTAAATGCAACTCTAACTACAGACGCGATCAACGCCAGAGGTTATATTCAAAAATAATCCAAGCTGCTGATCATTGTATAAAAAATTTAGGGTTACAGTATTTTTCGATACTGTAACCCTATTTTATGATCAACTTTGTATAATTCTATGGAATCAAATAAGCATAACCATTATAACCATAACCATATGGATAAAATGCCGCATAACCCGTATAAATTGATGAACTTGGTGAACCCCACACATTATATGGTGCATAACCACCGTATGGATATCGCGATGCTGCAAACGCTTGATAACGCGCGAGTTCCATTTCTCGCTCTTTGGCTTGTTCCTCTGCTTTTTGCTCTAAAATATCATCAAATTCTTTCCCTAAATAATCATTCATAAAATCCAATAGATCTGCTTTACAAACAAACCCAGATAGTTGCGCAAATTTACCTGATACATCAGTTATTGCTTTACCATCTTTAAATAGTAAAATATGTGGAGTCGATGCTGATGGTATATCATACTTACTCAAGACTGCAGCCATTGCATCTTTACCATTTTCAACAATAATAAATGCGACATCTTGCTTTAACTGTTTTTTATAAGGCTCTGTATCTGCAGTTGCTTTGATCGTCTCTTGCAAATTATGCATATCTTTTTTTAATTTTTTTTGTGCATCTTTTTCTATATTCTCAGGCATTTGCCCAAGAAAACAAACGATAGCAAACTGATGATTATTAATAAGATCAATAAATTGATTTTCGTGTTTAGCACCATAATGTCGAGACTCTAACAAATTAAGAGAGCATAAAATCATAACGAATAACCATATTTTCATCTTCATAATCAATTCCTTTTTTAATGATACAATCCATATTTTTTAAAAATTATCTTAGATCATAGCCGCAATACCATTATCAATATTTTTCGTCAAATCATCGTCTACCATCACGGTAATTTTATTATTTTTAATTGCAATTTGGACACGATGATCACAAACTTTTTCTTGATCTCTTTCGTGCAGCTGTTGCTCACGTAATTTTTTTAAAAACTTATTTACTTTATACCAATACAGTTCAGGATTATGTGGATATGATCCAAAATGTGATTGCCCTTGCGTAATCCATAACCGCTTAAAACCTGGCTTGTTATTGTATAAATTTTCAATATCTTGCACCGTCACTTTATTATCATTGTGACAATGAATAAAATAACAAGGCACAGTAACATTTTTAATTGATTCTACGGGCGCAATGCGTACAAATTTTGTTGCAACTTTTTTGCTATCAAGCTGTGTAATCATTTTAAATAAAAAATTAGTTAATGCTTGCGCTGCATCATCATACATATGATCGATAATAAATTGCTTGCCTGGTATAGAAAATTGTTTACCAAATAAAGAAAACTTTAATTTTTCTTCTAACCCTCTTTTCATTGCTTCATCAGATGATGCAAACGGACAATCTAAAATCATAGCATCAAATAATGTTGAATCTGCTGCTTGAGCTTGAATTGCAGAAACTGCTCCCATAGAATATCCAAATGCAATGACAGGCTTTTGTGCCATTTCTGGATCTGATTTTACAAATTGTACTGCTGCCATAACATCTAAAGCTTCATCTTTACCAATGGTTGAAACTTGACCATCTTTATCATCTCCATGAGCACGAAAATCAAAAGATAAAACATTGTACAGAGGAAACAAATGTTTAAAAAATATTGCATGCCGCTTACATCCCAAATATCCATGGCAAATAATAACTGTACCTAATGGATTTTTTTTACGAACAAAAATGCCACGTCTTTGCAACGGTTGAGTTTTTGTCCAATCGGTAAACGAATTTAAAACAATTTCTTCCATTTGAATATTTTTTATCTGTTCTTTTACAGCTGCTAAATTATCTGGTTCTTGCATTTGAATAAGATATCCAACGGCGTGATTTGTTGATGATGCAAACAATGAATATACAAACAAGCACAAGATCAACTTTTTTATCATGACACTCGTCCTTTCAATAGATGTAAAATATTTTTTATTACTACACCAGAATAGCAATTCAAAAATACTATTTGCAATAATTAGTGTAATAATTATCTACAAGAACGAAGAATCGCTGATTATGTTGCACAATTTACAAAACAAAGCAGCAGATTTTCATAGACATTATGAAAATCTGCTGCATCATGACGACAATAAAAAAAGGTAACTACTCACCTCTATTGATATGTGCCCTACGTTTTTTACAAAACTCCGGGAACTCATGAGTCGGGTGGGACTAATTCACTCATAAAATACAGCCTTTTACGGCAGCCGCCGTCTTCTTTGGCCGTAGCGAAGCGTAGGCTAAATTATGCTGTCTATAGGTTATGAAATAAGTCTAATAAAAAGAAGAGAATAAACCTAATCTTGAAGATACTGATTTACAAAAGTAAACAATTCTTTTTTACTTAAAATTTCATTCGTACGAGCAATAAATTTACCATCTTTAAAAATAAAGATTGCAGGAACTGATTTAACTTGTAAGCCTCGATTCCATTGCAATTCTTTTAAAATTTCAATCGAATTATTTACGTTACATTTGACGATATTAATTTTATTTTTTAAATGATGTGCTAACGATTCAAGCGATGGTAACATACGAATACATCCAGGACAAATTTTAGAATAAAAATCAACAACAACAAGCCCTGGTTGATCAATAACATATTTATTAAACTCTGTAAGGCGATTAATTTCTTGCAATTCAATATGCTCGTCAGAAAAAGTTTCGAAAAAGTTATCTTCTAAAGCTTGACCAATTTTTGCATTGTACCCAAGTTCATATAAAAATGACGTAGCATCTAAAGCTGCCTTAATTCCCTCTCCAGCTGCGACCGCTGCTTGCCTATATGTTTTATCTTGTATTTCGCCTGCTGCAAAAATACCTGGCATAGAAGTTTGTTGGCTTCGACCTTGCATCATTAAATAACCAAGTTCATCCAATTTTAAATCTTTTTTAAACAACTGTGTATTTGGTGTATGTCCAATAGCCAAAAACACTCCATCAATAGAACGAGTCGAAACTTCTTCTGTTTTTGCATCATAAATTTCTATCGTTTTAACACCAGTATCATCGCCATAAATACCACGCACTTGTTTATTATACTCAACTTGAACATTATCATACGCTAAAACTCGTTGTTGCATTAATTTTGCAGCTCTCATAGAATCACCACGAACCAACATCGTTACTTTTTTTACATACGGCGCAAGCTCAAAAATTTGTTCTGCTGCACTATCACCACCACCAACAACAATAACCTCTTTACCAATAAAAAAAGGTGCGTCGCACACAGCACATGTCGTTACACCTTTTCCCCAAAACTTTTTTTCTCCAGGAACAGATAATACTTTTGGATGTGCCCCGGTGGCTAAAATAACGGATAATGCTTTAAACTCACGGCCTTCTTCTGTTTTTAATGAAAATGGCCATGTTGAAAAATCTGCAGAAATAATAGAATCACTAATAATACAAGCGCCAAAAGACTCTGCTTGATGCTTAATATCGTTCATTAAATCGATACCTAAAACTTTTTCTCGTCCTGGCCAATTTTCGATAAACGTTGTCTGAGTCAATTGACCACATGGAGTTGGCCCTGCAAAGACAAAAGCTTTCATACCTGCTCGCGCAACATACAATGCCGCACTCAAGCCCGAAGGTCCAGAACCTATAATTGCTACAGGAACTACATTTTCTAATTTTACTGCCTGATCTAAATCAAGATGTAATGATTGATTTTTTTTATTCAAACAACCACTACTCATGCATAGAAATGTTAGAATCATTGGCACAACGTAAAAAATTCGTGCTTGATAAGCCATTTTCCAACTCCTTACAGCATATTTTATAATAATGTAAAACTCTTCTTAAAAAAATAATCTACAAAGTAGCTTACAAAAAAAACAATAATCATGGAAGAGCCTTATATATTTGACAGTTGGAAACATTCAACGTAGCCTATTATTATTGATTTTAAAGAATCAATCTCATGATACATTACAAAACTTATTACCACTCTATCAAAAAGGAAGCGTTCATTCATGGCTATAAAAAAATCATTTTTTTTGATCATTGCACCACTATATATGACAACTTGCGGCCTAGTAATTGCTCAAAGCGAAGATCATCATACCATTAATTCAACTCATATTGCAATTTCCGATGATAATAATGTTCCAGAAGAAGCATCATATCAATATAATCCCGAAATGTGGAAGTTTATCGAAACAACTTTTCAAACAGTCTGTGATCAAACTGCTAAAATAGAATTTTGTTTACAACAATCTATTCAAATTTTAAATTCTGGTAAAATGAAATTTGATGCAACAAAAGTATCTAAATCTGCATTGCTAGAAGAAATTAAAATTATTAAAGAAATGATCGAAACAATATCTCATTTTTATACAACATCTTTACACAAAGATGAAGCTATTTTACAAGGAACTTTATTCAATGCTGCTTTTATGAGCTATTTATTACCTGTTATCACACAAGATATACGAGAAATAAAAGCTGAAGACTTTGATAAAATTGTAAGTCAAAATTTTGAGCAGTTTGTATCAAATATGACCAGCGAAGAAAATCTGCATCTTTTGATCGAAGAAAATGAAAAAAATATTCATACTTTAATTCAAGCATGCGATACCATAGGTCTCAATTATTTTAATAAAATCTATCGGTTTTTAGATACAAAACAAATTCCATGGTATGGCAAATCAACTCTGGCAACAGGCTATGACATTGCATACTGGTCAACAGCAGCAGCGGTTGCAGCAACGCTTGCAATTTATGTCATGCCACAATCTTTAAAAATTCCTTTTATCGATGGTAAAGTAATATTTGGAGATTTTAAAATTAAAAAATGGATTGGTGATTTTAATCAAAAAGCTCGTGAAATCAAAGGAAATATAACCCCAGATGAATTAAAAACAATTCAAAATGATTCAACCTATATCAGCGATGCTCATGGCCTTGTTCATACCTATGCTGACCCTTTTACCACAACAACTTTAGGTGGATTAGCTTATTTTACACTGCCATACATCAAAGAATCATATATTGCTGCAAGCAAAAAAATGCCTCCAATGGGTTAATTATCATTTCAAAGGTGATGCAAGTGCGATTAAAGGATCTCAAGATTTTACTAAAGCATATTTTAAAGATTTTGTAGGCGGCGAGCATTTAGAACAATTAGCACATGAACTTGCAGATTATTTAAAAAATCCTTTACGTTATGAACGAAGCGGCATTGCACCATCAAATGGATACTTACTCATTGGACCATCACAAACAGGAAAATCTTTTTTTGCAAAAGCATTAAAAACTTTAATCGATGAAGAATTTGAAGGTTCAAATGATAAAGTTAAATTTGTAAGTATTTCTCAAGATGATTTAGCCTATTACCAAGGTTTTGCTAATTTATTTTATCTTTTAAGCAAACAAGCTCCGGTAATTTTATTTATCGACGAAATTGATATGTTTGGCGTTCGAAGAGCTCTTGATAAAAAAAACACCCAAGAACTTTTAACTGCTATGAACGGTATTGACACTGATCCAAGTAAAAAAATCATTGTCATTGCAGCAACAAACAGACCCGAAGAATTAGATTTTGCTTTAGTTCAAAAAGGTCGCCTTGGTGATATTATCAGCTTTGATTATCCAACGTACCAATATCGAAAAGAATACTTAGAGCGCCAATTATATAAAAGAAATATCACGATTGATCAAGATATGATCGATATGATCGCACAAGAAACTGATGGTCAAACATTTAACATGATTGATACAATTGTCAAACATGCTGCTCGTATTGCAACATATCAAACTCGTCCTGTGCAAGAATCTGATTTTGAAACTGCACTTGATAGAGAAATTCGCAAAATCAAACCAAATACAACACTATCTGCTGCAGAAAAAGAACTGATTGGTATTTATCAAGCAGGTCAAGCTGTAGCTCGACATATCTTAAAGACAGACCAAAAAATAGTTAAAATCACTCTTGATACCGTTGACAAACCTTTACCATCAAAAGAAGGCTTTGACATGATTAGCGAAAGCAAAGGCCAGCGTCATGAAAACCATGATTTATTACCTCAAACTCGTGTTAAACCGACTCGCCTAGGATTTATATTTACCATCAGCGCAACGAATAATCATGAGCTACTCAGCGATACGCAACAAGAACAAGAACTCTTAGCATTACTTGCAGGTCAAGATGCTTTAGAGATTGTAAAAGGATGCAATTTTCATGAATTTGGCAAAGAAGATCGCGCAAAAGTGCTCGAAGCTTTAGAAAAAAAGATTGCTCAAGGAACACCAATTACTGATGCAATTCGTCAACAAGCAATCACAGCCAAAGATAATCTGTATCAAAAAGTTAAGACCCTTTTGCAAAACAAAACATCATGGATTAAAATTATTACAGATGCATTGATTAAAAATCATACCATCAATCGCAAACAATGGCTTGCGTTAACAGAACAATTTATTCAATAATTAACAGGAACAATCTATGAAAAGTTCAAAATTAGCTCTGATGCTTTTAGCTCTACCTTTTCAAGCTATGTCTATAGACTTATCAGGTAACATTCAATCTTTATTCAAGAAAGAAGAAAATGAATGTAAAGAATTGATGAAAGAATGTTTAACTGCGACTCAAGCAATGAAAGATGCTGAATTAGAAAAGCTAAACGCACAATCAAACTGGAATTTAATAAGCGATAATTCACCTGAACATCAAAATGTACGTGCTGCATCAGACAAATTAACATATGCTACAAATCGCTACGAAATCCTCTTACGTGCTCTAGCACAATGTAAAGCGATAACTCAATAATTTT
>CANCGK010000048.1 GCA_947377595.1 bacterium
AAATGCCTGAGGATAATGCCCACGAGCTTGCCTTTGCATTTCGGTAATCATAGCTTGATGCTGTTCTTCAGATATACCAATATTTTTATGTCTCTTTTTGTTATCATTACAAATGGCTAAAGCTTCAAGATTTCGCTGTGCAGCCTGTCTTTGTATTTCTTTCATTATAACTTGACTTTGCTTATCACTATTTTTTTCAAAACTTGATTTTATATCATAATTTAAAAAAAAAGATCCAAAAAAACACAAATATAAACACAACATAAACATACCTTTTTCAAGCAAAATAAATAGTGATTTATTCGTCAAACTTTTAAAGTTTATTATGTTTTATATTTTTTACAATAAAAAATTGTCGACGCTTTGCAATCTGTTATAATTTTCATGATCATCGTCTCAATCATTACATTACTTTAAAGGCTTTATCTATGCGTTACAATATATCTACATCTTTTTTTATGTTAATATCATGCATGATGACATCGCAACAAATTGTCAGCTCTGATCTTAAAAAGAACTCTATCACATATAGTCATTGTGTTAAAAAAAATAGAAAATATAAAAGGACATCTCAAAAAAATATCGATATGAATCAAATTGATCATGACGGTAAAACTGCATTGCATCATGCAATTGAAAATGGTGCTTTATCTGCTGCTAATATTTTAGCCCATAGATCAGCTAACATGCACCTTATGGACAATTTTGGCAAAAAACCATTAGATTACGCAAAAGCTCCAAAAACTTTTGCCGATAAATTATTATTAAAAGAATTACATGCACAAGCAAGAAAACAATTAAAAAATCAATCGCGATAAAACATAAAAAGTGTTGTTATAAACATTATTTTTTATAACAACACTTTTTATTATAATACCTGAATGTTAACTAAGATAACTCTTTTAGCATCAGCTTTTTCTATGGTAAAAGAAAAACCTTTATACATTAAAGATTCTCCAACTTTTGGAATATGCTGCATTTGTTCAGAGATAAATCCACCAAGAGTTACGGCTGATTGAGTATGGAATGTAATTTTTAATAAAGGTCGTAAACGATCCAAATCTATCGTTGCATCAACAGCCCATTGACTATCTTTTTGTATCACTTTTATTTTTGACGTATCCCGGTTAATATCATGCTCATCATGAATATCTCCGACAATTTCTTCGAGCGTATCTTCTAAAGTTACAAGACCGATGGTATTACCATACTCATCTAATACCATTGCCATATGAATTTCTTGTAATTTAAACTCTTTTAAAAGTTCATTAACCTTCATATTATCTGGTACAAAAATAATTGGCCGCATTAATTCTTGCAAAGTAATTGAAGCATTTTTTTGCAAGGCAAATAATATATCTTTTAAATACACAATACCAATAATATGTTCTGGATTGCTTTTATAAACAGGGAACCGCGAAAATTGATATTCAGAAAATTTATCTAAAAAGATCGAAATATCATCATTGACATCAAGACTAATCATCTCACTTTTTGGAATTAAAATTTCTTTAACAGAAGTTTGCCCCATATGAAAAATATTTTGCAACATCGCCGTTTTTTCATGGTCCATTAAACCTTTTTCCTCGATATAATTAATTAAAAATTGAATCTCTTTTTCAGATACAATTTCTTCATCATTATGATGCGCTATAAAAGATGATATTTTATGAATTTGACGAGCTATCGGCCCAAGCAATGTATAAAAAATATTTACAATCCATAATGTTGATGTAAATGTTTTTGCACCCATTGATTTTGCAATACTTTTTGGAATAATTTCTCCAAAAATCGAAACAATAATGGTCGTAATCAAAATACCTAAAACAAAAGTTAAACTTTCTGGCATTTTAATCTGCTCAAAAAGAACTTGTGTAAGATTTTGCGAAACGACAGCGCACGTGACACTTGCAAGATCTGTTGCAATTAAAATAGATATTAAAATTTGTTGAGGATGCTTATCAAAAGCTACAAATAAATTTTTATATTGTGGTGTTGCAAGCTCAATTTCTTTTAACTTAAATAATCGAAGAGCGGTTACACTTGTTTCTAAAAAAGAAAACAAAGCGCACGTAATGAGTGAAATTAAAAACAGTATAAGATTCGTCCATAAATCGTGTGCGTAAAACTCCATAAAATCTCTCTTCTTAGATTAAATTATTTTTCATGACTGAGCATATTTAAAATTATATATAAAAGTCTTTTGTTCAACAAAGCAATACTTTATTAAATGTATCTATAAAAATCTTAAAATTCAATGGCGGCAGGATTTTGTACAACATGAACCTACCGCCAATAATTATAATAGCTCAGAAACTATACATGATTATTCGTTATCATCATCTTCTTCGATATCTTCATGAACAACATTAAATTCTTTTTCAAAGAAAGACTGTAATTTTTTGCTTCTAGATGGGTGTTTTAATTTCTTTAAAGCTTTAACTTCAATTTGACGAATACGTTCTCGAGTCACAGAAAAATCTTTGCCTACTTCTTCTAATGTATGCTCTGATGCAACATCAATACCAAATCGCATTTTCAATACTTTTTCTTCTCGTGGGGTTAAAGATTTTAATACTTCACGTACTTTTTCTTTTAAATCGCTATTTGCCACGATATCTGATGGTGAAAATTCATTTTCGCTTTCAATAAAATCTTTAATCGAAGCATCATTACTATCACCAACTGGAGTCTCTAAAGAAATCGGCTCTTTTGAAATTTTAATAATATTTTTAATCTTCTTTTCATCAAGATTCAATTTTTTAGCAAGTTCTTCATAAGAAGGTTCACGACCAGATTCTTGTAAAAAAGCATGCTTAATTTTATTAATTTTATTTAAAGTTTCGACCATATGAACAGGAACACGAATTGTTCTTGATTGATCAGCAATCGCACGAGTAATCGCTTGACGAATCCACCATGTTGCATACGTTGAAAATTTATAGCCACGTTCAAATTCAAATTTTTCTACAGCTTTCATTAATCCAATATTACCTTCTTGGATCAAATCTAAGAAATGCAAACCACGATTAACATATTTTTTAGCAATATTGACAACAAGTCGTAAGTTTGCTTGAGCAAGATCACCTTTTGCTTGCTTGTCTTTTGCTTGGCCTTTTAAGAATTTTTTGTACAATTCCATTGCTTTTGCTGAAGGCAAACCTAATTCATTTTCTGTTTTATGAATTGTTTTTGTCGCAATACGAACTTGCGTTTCGTGCTCTGCAACTAAAATATCTGTATCTTCTTTATCTTTAGTCTTAGATTTTTTTAAATTAGAAATAATAGTATTAGTTTTTTCTATAAATCGTTTTCGATCTAAAATTTTATTAATACCTTTATCAATTTTTTTACCAAGCTTTCTAATTAATTTATTAGACAGTTTAATTGACGTAATTGTAGCACTTATTTCTTCTTTATTTTCTTTAATTTTTTCAAGCATTTCATCTTTATCTGCTTGCGTATGCAATTTACCTTTATAACTAAAATAAATTGTCTTTTCATTTTTTATGAGTTTTTTAATTTTAGTGATAATTTTAAGTAAGAACTTCTTCTCTTCTTGTAAATTTGGTAAATTTTCTTCATCAAATTCAGAAAACTGAATAATATCTTTTAATTGAATTGTTTCTTTTAAAATCTTATCACCAATGATAGAAATTTCTTTATGAATAATAGGAAAATAAGATACAGCTCGTACCGACTCAGTTTTGCCTGCCGCAATTTTTGCAGCAATAGCAGCTTCTGTTGCTTTATTTAAAAGAGGAATTTTTCCAATGTCACGCAAATAACATTTTACACCATCCGCTACTTGAGACGAATCTGAAGTATGGCGTGTCTCTAATTTATCATCTTTATCTTCATCATCTTTATCTTCATCATCTTGCAAGTAAAGCGATGAATTTAATTTACCCATAGAAAAATCAAGTGATTCATCATGGTCTGTTGAACGTAAATCATCTGCAACAACAAGAGCGTCAGTATGCAATTCATCTTGCATAACTAACTCTATATTGTTTTTTTCTATAGATTTTAAAAATTTATTTGCATCTGCTTCTGAAAATTTATGCTCATCTCCAAATTCTATAACAGACTCATACGTAACAAAACGATTTTTTTTACCTTCATCTAAAAAAAATTTAATTGCTTCTTCTGTTGTCATTGGTTTTGTTGCAATATCAAGGGCAGCAGACACACCATTTTTAGAATATTTTGTTGTTTTTGATTTACTGATAGATTTAATTGAGGGTACAGCTATTTTTTTTATCATACATTTCCATTTTTTAGTAATTTTAATTTTATAGCTTGAAAAGCAGTTACAATAGTTTGAACTTCTTCGCCGTTACCACTTTGTGTCGCTTGCTGTAATTTCATCTTAATATTTACAACTATCGATTTCCAATGTTTTTTTTGAAATTGTAAGAGCATCTGCTCAAAAGCATTTTCTATATTGATTTCTTCAAGTGCAAATAATAGTTGATTTACTAAAGCTTGCTCTGTTGTCGTCAGCAATTCCTGAATTTTATGTAAAGGCAAACTAGAATCTTTTTCTACAATCGTAACTATTTTTACAAATAAATCATTATAAGGATGAGGTAAACCGGCTGTAAGCAATGTTTTATTTTCATCATTGAGCAATTTTGGATAATGTAATATAGCGGAAAAAATTTTTGTTTCAAGCGGACTTAAAACATGCGCTACCGAAGTTTCAACCACAGACTTTTCTGTTTGTTTATTTGGTACAGTATACTCTTTCCTTAGAATTTCTAAAGGGATTTGTAAAATTTCAGATGCTTGCAATAACAAAATATCTCGCTTTAAAGGATCTTGTAAATTACTTATCAATTCAGTAATACTTGCTGCAGCTTGCAACTTTTCTTTTAAATTTTTACTTTGAAAATCATGGCCTTTACTTTGCAAAAAGAAACTAAAAACATCCTGTGCCTGCTTGATATATGGCTTTAAATCTTGGTTTTTATAAAGAAATGAGGCTGGATCACTATCCTGTGGCAAACAAATAACCTTAGGCTCTATATCAATAGCCCAACACAATTGCGTTAATCGTAAAATTGCTTCTTGACCTGCATGATCACCATCGTACATAACATATAATTGTTGAGTATAATTTGCAATTTTCTTAAGATGTTCTAACGTACAAGCCGTACCTAAAGTTGCAACACTATTTTTATAACCATAACTATGCATGGCGATACAGTCAGTATAACCTTCAACTAAAAAAGCTATATCATCTTGTTGAATATTTTTCTTAGCTATATCAAGACCATACAACAAAGAACCTTTTTGAAAAAATTGATTTTCTTTTGAATTGTAATATTTACAACGATCATCTTCTGGCATAAAAATTCGACCACCAAAACCACAAAATCGCCCCAAATGATCTTTTATGGGAAAAATAATTCTACCTTCAAACGGCGAATACAAATTATTTTGGCCCTGAAATACAACTCCTGCCTTAATTAAATCAGCAGTTAAAAAGCCTTGTGAACTTATAAAATTAAGTAAATTTTTAATCGCCATATTTCCTTTGGGAAAATATCCTAAAGAAAACTGCGTGATAGACTGCTGATTAAATTTACGACTATGTACATAATTTAATGCGACTTCGTAAGAAAAAAGCTGAGTATGGCACCACGTTGCTACCAATTTACACAATGCAAAATATGATTCTTTCTCTGTGCGAGTCTCCTGCGCTTGACGAAAAGATGATTGCATAGCATCTGGAACTTGCAAGCTATATTTTTCTATTAAATATTGCGCTGCTTCAAATTGAGACATTTTTTCGATTTTCGCTATAAAAGCAATAACATCCCCAGTTTCATGACAACCAAAACAATAAAAAATTTCTTTATCTGGGCTTACTGTAAACGAAGGTGTTTTTTCTTGATGAAAAGGACAAGGCGACTTCCAGTACAAGCCCCCAGATTTTTTAAGTGTTGTATATTCATTAATCACGTCAAGAATACGAACACTTCTTTTGATAAAATTAAATAGATTCATCTGATTTTTTATATATCGATATAAAGGTCAACATAACTAGAGCACTAACGATCAAAGACAATGCTAAAGCTTGTTGAATTGATAAATTGCCAAAAAGAGTCGGGTGCGTAAAAAATTCTCTATCGCCTCGTAAAAAATCTACAAAAAACCGATCCAAGCTACTTAATATAATATATAAAGCTAAAATTTGCCCGGGTTTTTTATAACGATAAAAACTATCAAAACACATTAAAATAATAAAACTACATGTTAAAAACAAACTACTATAGATTTGCGTTGGATGAATATAAACGCACAACGGAGCTAAACTATCATGATGAGTATACATCACAGCCCATGGAACCATCGTTTGCTGACCAAAACAACATCCTGCAAAAAAACATCCCAATCGAGAAATTGCTTGCAATAAAGGAGTATACAAAGCAATACGATCTAAAATTTTTAATGCTGGTAACTTATAGTAATAAAAATATAAAGATAATGTCATAACGATCGCAATAATTGCTCCAGAAATTGATAAACCTCCAGACCAAACTTTAAAAACATCAGTCCAATGCTCGACTATACACCAATTGGTCATTAAAAACCAAATACGACCTCCTGCAATACCTGCAAAAAAACTTATCTGAAAGATATTTGTTAGTTGCTGGTCGTCAATGAACTGTGCAAGTTTGACATCTTTATGCAGGAAATACAAAGTAATAATCAGCCCAAGAGCGATCATAACACCAAAACTATGAATAGCAAAGGGTCCATAAATATGCAGTAAAATTGGCGTCATAATTTTTTTCGTTAAATAGTATACAAAACTCTTATTTTTACTTAATTATATCAAATTGTAGGGGGTATAGTAAGCAGATTTTACAGACAGGTGATATTCATGCATAACAAAAGATGTAAACAAATATTCTTGTTGCTTTGATAGATTATTTTTTTTAGTATGTTCTGCAATTATGATAACTAATCAGCACTATTAAAATTTAAGATAAAAGCTTACGATGTCGCTATGCTCATCTTGGGAAATGTCGGTGGCGGCGGCCACTAAACGCTTTTTCGATGCAAAAAAGAGTGCATTAGGCTCACCGGCCTCTTAATTCCTCGAAATTTTCGTAGAAAACGTAGGGCAAAAAACTATAGCTGAGTAGTTTCCTTGTGAGTAAGATACTCTTGTCAAAGCAAAAAATCTT
>CANCGK010000049.1 GCA_947377595.1 bacterium
AAGAAATTTAATTTCTTCTGTTACAACAGCAATGGCTAACGTTGCAGCTTTCCTTGCGCCAGTGGCGTTTGTGGCAGCTATCGCGTAAACCGCTGTTTCGACACTTGTTAGTGAAACGTATCTATTCGCGAATCTAACTCGTATTATAAAAATATAGATTTTACACAGTAGGTTACTTTGTTTTGTAGTGTGTAAATATCACAAAATAAACTTATTTACGATGCTGTGCCTTTGAGGCTGTAAATGAGTATATTCAAAGAATAAACATGTAGTACCTGTAGAGAAAAGCAGTTCGGACATGGGTTCGATTCCCATCGCCTCCACCATACTTCGCTCTTACGAGCTTGCTATGGCAGGCCATATACAATGATTTTAATAATGCTGTAAGTTATAAGCACCCAGCGGAGTATGCCCTTCGTAGCTTTAGCGTAGTAGGGCTGTTATTACAATTATTATAGAAATAGCCAAATCAGCTTGAACCTGCACATTGAGTTGTGGAAATAAATATTTGATATTAAATTCCTTGACTTGAGCTATTTTATTGAACAATATCACCGTACAATTCAGTTGTTTTTAATTTATAGCCTATAATGCCTGGCGCAGGCAATGTCCAGTTTGGAGTATCAAAACTTCCAATGAACGTTCCTTTTTTTAGCACACCCGTATTTGCAACAGCTCGTACATTATTAAATAGGTAAACTCTTCCGTTTTTTTCTGATGGATTAAATATTTGAGCTCTTTGGTTTTGTTTATCGTAGTAACCCATCCAATTTATACCACCAAATTGGTTTACTGGTACAAATATTTGATTTACAGGAATTTGATTATTCAGTGCAACAAAATTTGTAGGAGCTTGTAAAGTATTCATACCAATGACAGTAGTTTTAAGAATGTTACTATTTGATTGTTTCTTAACTTTGTTACGACATTTGCGATGTCTCCATTCACAACCACCTTTACAATCAGATTCAACTCTACTCATACAACTTTTTTTTGCTTCCAACGCAAAATTATAACTTACTATAAAAAATAGTATTGCTATCCCTAAACATTTTAACGTTTTTTTCACTATTTTCTCCTTTTTAACAAAATATTTCTATCAGTTTTGCAAAAAAATAAGATTGCAATCAAGCAATTCTTCATTATACTTACAATCAATAAAATTGATCATGTTTTACCGTTTAAAAATAAATTAATCTTTAAAATTTAATCATTTAAAAATTCGCCTCCACCATACTTCGCTCTTACGAGCTTGCTATGGCAGGCCATATACAATGATTTTAATAATGCTGTAAGTTATAAGCACCCAGCGAAGTATGCCCTTCGTAGCTTTAGCGTAGTAGGGCTGTTATTACAATAAAAAATACATCTTCGCTCTTACGAGCTTGCTATGGCAGGCCATATACAATGATTTTAATAATGCGTGCAAAGTAATACTCATATGAAACTTAATCGATCATATCTGGTGATATTTTTTTCTATTTTTACTTGCTTACAAGCAAGACACAATTTTAATCAATTAATCCTACCAAGCATTAATCCTCAATACCCATCTTGGCAATTTGCATATCAAACAATATCACAAAGTTATGATGGATCTTTTGCTCAATTAACTGAAAAATGGCAAAAAATTATTGAATTAAAATGGTCGCAATTTGATGATTTAATCATTGAATCAACTCACGTGACGGTTGATGATTTATACAGCTACCTCAATCATGAAATCTTTATTGCAGAATATATGGATTTTTACCAATCTTATTATCCAAATATTGTCACAAAACAATATTACCAAGAAATCGACCCTCTTGTTCTCAATTACCTAGACATGAAAATGCAATATTTCGAGTGCTATAAATCTATACAATTTAATCAATTATTTGATATTTCTGAACCATTGAAAACATTTGGATCAGATTATACCAAGCATTATTTTATCATTAATCAAGATATCTATAATCAAAAAAATATTCGTACCCTTTATGATGTAATACAAGAAAAAATTATAAAATATGAATACTTTCCATCCTCCTGCAAAAAAACACCTATCATCATAGAATCAATTGATATATTTCATGTTCATATAGCTCAAGCGATTTCCATGATTATGCATCAAAGTGATTATTTTATAAAAGCTTTACAATTTTTTGTATACGAAAATAACGAAGAATCAAAAAAAATTATAAGCTATGGCATTTCTTATATTTTATTTCTTTCGTACCTTGAAGCAACCTTACAGTCAAAAAATCCTTATGAAACAGCTATATATTTCCAGCTCTACTGCCATAATTTACATAGTGAGTTTAATTTACTCTGGCAAGAACTTATTCAAGATCTCAAAAATTGTTACGATACTCAAGATTTTGCAACTTATGAATCATTCATAAAAGATCAATACAAAACTATTTTATTTTCGTAATATAATATGAGCATAAAATAATCAATCCTCTAAAAAATATAAAATCTTATATGTCTGAAAATTGCTTTAAAATCAACCTATCTGATTTTATTTGATGTATAAAATAGAGAATCCCTTGCTTTAAAAAAATAAAATCTTGTACATTAAAATCATCTTAAAGCAAAACGCATGAAGGGTTTAGGGGGGCTGAACAGTACATGAATCGTTTTGCTTTTTGTTTTTCTTTGCAAAAATCATACTTATCTACACTTTTTCATGATCCAAAATTGACGTCATACCAGAAAAAAGTTAAGATATCACCAATTATTACTTTTTTTATTCGTAAAAACACTCAAGGATCAATATGAAATTATCAAAATTATCATTAGTATTGACAGCTCTTTTTACTCATATGGCTATTGAATCTTTGCACATTGTGACCATTCAAACAGAACGAATTATTAAAGAATCTCAACGTGGGCTAAAAATACAAAATAAAATAGCTCAAGAACAAAAAAGACTTGCTGCTCCTTTTGAAAAAATCGAAGCAGAAATTAAAGCGAAAGAAGCGATCTTAATCGATAAACAAAAAGCATTAGCAAAAGAAGATGAATCTTTTAAAAATCAAGCTTCATTATTATCTGCAGAAGCTCGTGCTGACAAATATGATGACTTGCAAAGAAAACACCGCGAATTAGACAAAGAAGTTGCAGATTTTCAACTTGCTATGCGTCAAGCTCACGAAGATGCTAAAAAAGTAGATCAAAAATTAGAAATGTTCTACCGTAAAGAAATGATGTCTTTTGAACAAGAAATTAAAGCAATTATAGAAGAAGTTTCAAAAGCTCAAGGATGGGATATTGTACTGGCTAAAGAAACATTAATTTTTGCAGGATCTTCAACAGATAAAACAGATGTTATTATTGCAAAAATTGACGAAAAAGAAGCTGCAAAAGAATCTCAACAAACTAAACAAACTTCGACTAAAAAATAATTTCTATGCAAGCAAATACAATTCCTCAACTAGCAATTAAAGCAATTATAGGCCTTGGGAATCCAGGGCCTGCTTATTCTTTAACTCGTCATAATATTGGATTTTTAGTCCTTGATGCTCTTGCCGATCAGCAGATGAGCTCATGGCAATTAAAACAAAATATGGAAATATGTTCTATTGCTCTTCATGGACATAAAATTGTTTTGATCAAACCGCAAACGTTTATGAATAATTCTGGACAAATTCTTGGATATCTTGCAAAACAAGGAATCAAGCAAGAAAATATTTTAGTTGTTCATGACGAGCTTGAATTACCTTTCGGTAGTTTAAAATTTAAATTTGATGGATCTGCTAAAGGTCATAACGGTTTAAAATCAATCATAAGTCATGGTGGTTCAAATTTTTTAAGACTTCGTTTTGGAGTTGATCGACCTGTTGATAAAGAACAAGTTCCAGATTACGTTTTAGCAAAATTTAAAGAATCTCAAACTCAAATTGATGAAAAAATTCATCAAGCCTGTTTAATGATTCATGATTACATACAATAATTTTTTGTATCAAGGTGCATGATGTTAAAAAAAATAATAATAGCCTTTTTTATGTTGGTAACCATCCAGTCATATACATCATATTCACACGAAGAAGTACCCTTAGATCAAATCGCAGTAAAAACTCGATGCACATTAGAAACAACACACAAAATCCAAGAAATTGTTATTCTAGAATATCGTCAAGCTCAGTTATATGCATGTATAGAATATGAAAGTGCTCAAGAACGTTTCTTTAGAATTTATAAAGCAAAAGAACGCTTTCCTGCTTTTTATCGTGCTATAACACCTAAATAATTATTAACAAGAAAAGGATATCATGTTCAAAAAAACATTCGCGGCATTTTTTATTTTTGCAACCATGCAATCATATGCTGCACAAACATCTCCTGCACAACCATCATTAGATGAAATTATAGTAGAAAGAAAAAGCATAAACATAACAGATGGAAAATGCATAGAACATGTTACACTCAACTTTCAACATACTCAGCTCGATTATATCATGAGCTATCCTCCTGTAATAGAAGGACGTAGAGCAGCAATTGGGGTCGGAAAAAATGTATTCCTAAAATGTTATTCTGCCACAAGCCAAAAATAATAGTTACCAAAATTTTAAAATTTATGAGACTTTATTGATAAAATAAAGTCTCATTTTTATGACCATTTTTTGCAATCTCTTGCAAATGTAATCCCAAAATAATTACTCTTATTTTTATAAAAAGGTCTTTACAAATAAAGGGTGGTTTATGAAAAAAATAGTAAGTTTGGGATTATTATTACTCCAGATCAATTTTATTTGCTATGGACCTCAGGAAAATACAACTTTCGATCATAAAGTCTATACGACAACAAAATCTGAATCTAATGGTCTAAAGCCATTAAAAGAAATCTCAAGTCAATCTTCTCAACCTGATCCAAGTCATATGCAAAAGCTTGCAGATAAGTTATCACAGGAATTGCCTCATGAACAAAAATTTGATGCTTGGTCAGCGGATACAGATCCAAATAATGAGGATTCAATTCAAATAGTTGAAACAAGTAGCAACACCAAAAAACTACCTACTACTACTGATGATCTCACAAATGCTCAATTTTTAGATGCTGCAAACCTGCTCGAAAAAATGCGCGATAGCAAAGCTTTAGTTTCAAAGTCTGAACAAGATAAATTACTTTTAGGAAAAACTATGGATGCATGGCTTCCTGATGTTAATGCAACAAACAAGCGTATTAAAAATTTAGAAACTGCAAATCGTACCACAGCAAAAAGCATATTAAGCCAAATAAAATCTGCAGAATTAAAACAAGAAAGGACAGGCAAATATAACATAACATCTTTCGCCTCAAGACGAGCTCCAGAGGAAGATATATTGGCCTATAAAAATGCTATCGCAGAAAATTTAATTCAATCAACGCTCGACAATGTTTTTGGTAAAGACAGCATGTCTGGTCAAAGTTTAGCGAAATTCACAAGAACTGATAACAATATAATCATGACTCATATTCTAAATGAAACAAAATACAAAGATTTATTTGATTGGAGTAAATCAGATATAGAACGCTTAAACACTATCGCTGATATTTCTGATGAAATTATGAATAGAATCTGCGCATCAGAGGCAGGAAGCTCTCAGCGATCTATTGGTAGATTTGAAACAAAAATTCATGATGATGGCACCTACGAACAAACTATTACCAACGACCTTGGTGCAATAACAACAACTAAAATTGATAATAAGGGAAAGGTTATATTGCAAGAATATACAGACACTTCGAACAACGCTACATTTAGAACAGAAGCAAACGATCAAGGAAAAATGACAACAAAATATATTGATGCTCAAGGAAATGAACATCCTTTAACTTCTTATGAAGAATCGCTCACTAGCATAGCATACGCACAACACAAAGCGATGATCATTGCAAAATCTATATTAAAAGCATCATTATGGACAGGCAAACAGGCGATAATTAATTTAATTACTTACCCAATTCCTATGACACTATCAATCGTTGCAGTTGCAGGATTTGTGCCTTTGGTTAAAGGTGGATCTATGATTGCGCATGCAGTCACTGGTAACGAAGCGTATGCATGGTCGAGCCCAACTGTACGTTCTGCAATTATGCATATTATCGAACTTTCTTGTGGCGATCGCAGAGGGATCTTGAGTGGTCAACAAGGCAGAGTCTTTAGACAAGGGACCATGCTTTCTAAAGCCGCAAATGCTATCAATCCTTTTGGTAAAGATCTTTCAACAACACCAGAAACACCAGAAGAAAAAAATCAACACGAAGAATATTATACCTTAATCAATACCATGATTGATGCAGTTATGACTCCAGTAAAAGCATTATTTCCAGAAACTTTAGGTGACACACTTGTATCGAAAGCTTCCTTAGATACAGAAAGGGCAAAGAGAGAAGCCTTGAGCAACGAGTTAAACCAAGACTTGCAAGATGGCTCCTTAATTTTACGAACATCTTAAACACTCAGGTATCGTTCATATTTTATCACGAAAAAAGCGCTCGTATTTGCAGAGCGCTTTTTTCTTAAAAGTATATTTGAACGTTAGCAGTTTTGCTCTAACCATTGCTTCATTGCATCTTGACATGAAGCCGGTAAAATAACACCTCCGCCTTGAATTTGTAGAGGATTACCCCCAGAACGTAAGTTGCACTGTTGTTGCAACCAAAGCTGGAAATTTTTCATCACAAACTTTTGAGTGTATTGTTGAGCAACTGAACCAATAAATAAAGATTTACCTTCTTCTTGATTGATGACAAAATAAAATCCAGGTTGCTTTGCTTGCAAAGCCGTAACGATATCACGCAAGTTTTCTGCAAAACCTGTGACAACAATATAATTACATGGCATACCGCCAACCTGATATGATTGTTCTAACCATGCAGGAATAGATGATTTCCATTGTTCTGCTTTAAGTTGTTTGACTTGCTGATGTAAATCTTTCATTTTATTTTGTAATTTTTCCACTGCATCAGACAACTGATCAGCTTTAACTTTTAAATCTTGTTCTAATTGTTTGATTAAACTAAAATTTTCTTGCATCAAAGCTAAAGCTTTACCGCCTGTGTATGCAACGATACGTCGTTGCCCTGCAGCTAACGCAGCATCTTCGACAATTTTAAATGATCCAATATCCCCAGTTGCTCGCACGTGTGTTCCACCACATAACTCTGCTGAAAAACCAGGAACAATAACTGC
>CANCGK010000050.1 GCA_947377595.1 bacterium
TAAAAATCAAACGAATATCTTGAGTAAAAGCACTATCTTTAAAATTTCCCGCTTCATCAAAACAAATTTTATACAACTGATCCATGCCTTTATAAAAACTTTTCAGATACCATTCTGGTATAGGCATTCTACACAATAAAATCAAAGCTTTAATTTGTGCTCGAGGATTATCATGCAAATTTGCGTCATCAAATATTTTTTCAATTGCTTGTGTTGAAGTATACAACATATTTTTATAAGGAACATCAAGCACATCTGCCTGAAAATCGTAAGGCACATGCTCATCACGAGTAAAAAAATTATAACTACGTTGCACAATTGATGCAGCAAGCTGCGCATAACCTTGCACCATAGCTATTTTTTCTTGTCGTTGAGCCATAATATCAGCTTGATCAATTGATGAACCTGCAAACAAATACCCTCCCGATACCATCAATACCATACAGTGTTGTAATCTTACCTGCATTACAATTCCCTTTACTCTAAAAAAATACTATTCCACCCCTTAAAAAGGATCATAATTTTTTTGAGTAAATAAAGTCAATTGTCACAGACAAAATAATTTGAATATGCTGATAGATTTATGCACAAATCTATCAGCGGTCAATAATTATTAATCTTTTAATACCTGCTGATATTGAATTTCATACAAATGAGCCAACTCTACACTCGTTGTAGCGTTGATTGCAGATTTATCAATACGATATTGAATAAATCGAGGAAAACGTAATGCATAACCTAAAGAACTATCAGTTTTACCTGCTGTATGCAATGGTGATTGCGTAATATCATCTGCACGAATTTCACAAACAATATTTGGATATGTCCAAACATCGGGCCATAAACTTTTGGCAACAATAACATTATCTGGTTTGTCAGCAACAGCTATCTGATCACAGCGAATTTTTAAATCGATAAATTCGATATCGGTCATCCCTGTACCAACTTTTGCAATAGACTCAAAGCAATCTTGCTCCTGATTATAAACTCCAACCAGAAACGCTCCTATGCCAAGATTAGCCCTTCTACCTTGCCCAAAGTAATAACCTAAGACAACAGTATCAATTGTATCACCTAATTTTTGACCCGTGCGACGCTTTAATTTAATCCAATTAAAATTTCGTTTACCAGGCTGATAAACCGCATCAATTTTTTTCACCACCAAACCTTCAAGGCCTGCGGTAATAGTTTGTAAAAAATAATCATCAAGATCTTTACCGGTTGATACTATTTTTTCGTCAATTAAAAATACATCGACATTTTTAAGACGATCAACAATAGAGCCTAACTGAATTCGACGATCTTCGTGCGTTGATTCTAACATCGATTGGCCGTTAAGATATAACAAATCAAATAAATAGACACGCAATGGAATTTCATCAGCTACTTGACCAATATTATGTTTTCTTTTACGACGAACCGTTTCTTGAAATTGTAAAAAAGTATCAGTTGCTTCCTGATAACCAATCGCTTCACCTTCACAAATTAATGTTTGAACTGGCAATTGAATAATTTCCTGTACAAGATCAGGAAACATTTGTGACATATCAATTAAATTACGAGAATAAAATTTAACAATCGGCTCATGACCACGTTTATCAAGGTGAATTTGCAAACGAAAACCATCTAATTTTGGTTGTGCAACACATGTTCCTAATTTATCAATAACATCATGTGGAGTGGCAAGACGCTCTGCTGCTGCAGGTCGAATAGGAATCCCCACTTGAGGTGTCATTTTTTCTACCGCATCAATACCATCATGCTTTAAAGTATAAATAACTAAACCTAAATCAGCACAAACATTATATGCATATTCAATCGAATCTTGCAAAGATTTATTACCTACCAACATCCAAGAAAATGCATCAATCAATGTCATATCAGAAAAACCAAGTCGCAATGATTTGGTAATCACACGAACAACATATTTAGCAGAAAGCCCATCAAGTTGCTGTAACAATAATACTAAATACTGTAATTTAAGCTCAGTTGAACCATTACCTTGTATTTTTGCAACGAAAATCAACTGCTCGTACACTTGTTCAATGGTCAATCCTTGATCGACACCCTGCCAATCAGCTTGCACAACACTGCCCAAATCTCCAGTTTTTTTATATTCAGACGCAACATCTGCTGATGATACACCAACCAATGATGCTATAATTTCGATCAAACCTTTATCTGCAATGTTAAATTGTAAATTTTGATAACAAGCATATAAATCACCCAAAGAAAGATAGGTGACAATTTGTGCTTGCTGCGCAGTCATTACTTGCAAAACAGATGCAAGCAACTTTGTTTTTTCAACACGACTTGCTGTATTTTCTAATGTTTCAAACAATTGAGCTACTTGAGAAAACTTCATACATACCTACTTTTGTAAAAATCTATAAAAAACTAAAAAATAAAGCATGGCCGAATACCATGCCAATAGACAGCTTGCACACAATAGCACAAATTCAATGCAATTAAAAATAAGAGCATAATCAAACATCTCAATAGGATCAACAATTATCCATGCAATACAAGCAATTTGCACGCATGTTTTTAATTTGCCAAAAGATGAAACTTTTATATGCACACCAGATTCAAGTGCAATTTCTCGCAATCCCATCATGAACAGTTCTCGACCTATCAATAAAAGAACCCAAACATAAGAAATTTTATGAATTGCAAGCAATCCGACAAGCGCAGAACCTGTTAAAAATTTATCCGCAAGATGATCAAGCGTTGCTCCAAGCGCCGTTGTTTGATGATACGTGCGCGCAAAAAAGCCATCAAGAAAATCGGTAAAGCCGAAAAATAAAAATAACGCCGCGACCGCAACGTTGATACAATAATCATGCATTGGTAAATAATGCACAATAAAAAAAGGCACCATAACCGGTGCACCACATAATCGAAGTAAAGTTATATACGTAGAAAACGTAATTTTTTTTGCATGTTTCAAAATTTAATCCATTGCAAATCAGATGAATCTTTTATATTTAAATACTCTTCCAGAACCTGATTTTAAATATTCTTCAAACGCTATTGCCTTTATTTTATCTGAAAAAGCAATATAAGTAATTATTTTCCATGGCTTATATTTATTAGTATGAAATGAAGAACCATTATTATGCAATTTTAAACGATTTTCAATATTTTCTGTATAACCAACATAATATTGATCTACAAAATTAATCGATTGCAAAATATAAACATAATACATATATTATAACACTTTAACACATGACCGTCCTCCTGCGCTCTACGAGCTCTGGCGGACAGCTTTCGTTTTGTTTTTTTGATTTTTTATTTTCTTGCCTCATTTGACGCTGGCATGCCAGCTGAAGCCTTGGCGAAAGCTGGTGGCTGCACAGGGATTCGAACCCCGGACCTACGGATTATGATTCCGTCGCTCTAACCAACTGAGCTATGCAGCCACACAAATTTTAATTTCTAAAATCTAGTATATCATTAAATACTTAATTTGGAAACATGAAATGTAGTTAAATACATTTTAAATATAGATTTCAAGAAAAACAAGCCTGTTACCAACGTTGAAATAATACCAAGCATCATCGTTACAGCAAATCCTTGGATAGGACCTGTTCCAAAATAGAACAATACAGCCGCAACAATAAATGTTGTAATATTTGCATCCAAGATAACCATCATTGCATCAGCAAATCCGTCTTGAACTGCTTGAGTAATTGAAAGACCTCGAGACAAACATTCTCTAATTTGTTCATAAATCAAAATTGAAGCATCAACAGCCATACCTACAGTTAAAATCATACCTGCGATACCTGGCAATGTTAAGGTAGCTTTCACTAACGACATGAACAATAAAATCAAAATTAAGTTATAAGCTAAAGCTAAAACCGCAAAGAATCCACTCAAGCGATAAAAGTATATGCCAAAAACTAATAAAAAGAATAATCCAATTACGCATGAAAGTAAACCTTTATTTACAGATTCTTGTCCAAGCGTTGGTCCGATTTGACGTTCTGATATAAAATCTACCTTTGCTTTAAATGCTCCTGACTTTAAAAGCTTAGCTAAAGTAGCAGCTTCGTCAGCTTTAAAGTTACCTTGAATTAAACCATTTTTACCAATAGCGCTATTAATTGTAGCAACTTGAACAATTTGACCATCAAGTACAATTGCTAAAGGTTTACCAATATTACGACTTGTTAATTCATGGAATCTTTTGCCACCTTCGTCATCAAATTCAAAGTGTACACACAACTCTGTTTGCAATTCTCCGCCAAAATCAACTTTAGCATTTTTAAAGAATTTGCCAGAAACTGTCGCGTAATCAGGAACTAAATAATACATTTTTCCTTTTGAACCACGAGATGATCCAGAAACAATCATCGTACCTTCTGGTAACTCATGATCATATTTATCCATCAACTCTTGGCGAGAAGGCGCACTATCTTCGACAATTTTAAATTCCATGATCGCTGACTGACCGATCATTGTTTTTGCTTGCTCTGGATCTTGCACGTCTGGCAATTCAACAACAATAAAACGGTTATCTTGTTTACTGATATGAATTTCAGCAACACTCAAACCATTTAAACGGCGCTCTAAAATATGAATATTTGCATCCGCTGCATCAGAAATCAAATGATTTAAATACATTTCAGATAAAGAAACTTGCAATTCATTTTCTTTGACTGTGTAAACTAATTGATTGTAATCATGACGGAATAAAACTTGAGCTTCTTGAGCTTGTTGTTTTGAATCAAACACAAAACTTAACATATTATTTTGAAAAACTGGCTTTGATTCAAGTTCTATTGCAGCTTGATCAAGAATCGCCTGAAACGATTTAATTTTATCGTACAATTCTGTTTTAATAACATCATTTTGATCAATTTCTAAGGTAATATAACTGCCGCCAACAAGATCTATACCAAACTTTAAAGCATCTTTGCCTTTAAAACTAAAGTAAGCTACTGTTGCTGCTGCAAGCAATACCCATCCCATAAAACTCGATGTAAAAATTCGCTTCATTGTCATATTCATGAAAACTCTCCTCGACTCTCATAATTGAATAAATATTTTATAACTTGAGAAAAAACTTTATAACATTCTTTAGAGCTCAAATCTGTCAAAACAGAATTTTATAGTATTATAAACATTCATATAAAATGGCCTGCCATACGAAGCTTGTTAAAGCGAAGTAATGATTTTATTTCAATTACAGCCCTATTACGCTCAAGCTTCAAAGGGCATACTTCGCATTTTACTAACATATTTATATTATTATAAACATTCATATAACATGGCCTGCCATACGAAGCTTGTTAAAGCGAAGTATGGTGCCGAAGAAGGGACTCGAACCCCCACAAGATTTCTCTCTCAGCCACCTCAAGGCTGCGTGTCTACCAGTTTCACCACTCCGGCATATATTTCAAATTTATTGATGTTTATCATAACAAAATCAAAAAAATTCGCAAACTAAAACCTCGTTTCTATAAAAAGAATCATAAAAAAGACTTAATTCGTGCTTGTATCTTACATAAAATCCTAAAAATAACTGGCTGCGTCATACATCACCTGCATGACACAGCCAGCCTGTAAAATTTTACTATCTTAAACAAATTATTTAAGACAACACTCATCATAAAAATGCCAAGAATCTTTATATGCAACCAAAATTTCCTTCATCTTTGGATTGACTGCGTATGCATCAGGTGTTTTATCGTGAGTATTTTTAATCGTTGGATCTGCTGCACGATCTAATAAAAATTTGCTCATACTTGTTGCAAATTCTTCTTTTCTTGCTGCTGCATAATGCAATGCAGTATTACGAGAATTCAATTCTTGCATATTAATGCTTGCTCCTGCAGCAAGCATTAAAGCGACACTAATTTTTGATCCTGTCCCTACGGCAATAATTAAAGGCAGCTTCTGCTCATCAAAGCTCTGTTGATTAACGTTGATACAAGATGCATTGTCCTTTAAAACTCTTTTTATTTCTTTATGATCTTGTAATCTAAGAGCATAACGAAGTTGATCTTCTGGTGTTAAATTCATTCGCCGACATTCTAAAGAAAAATCCCCTTGCATTCCTTGTAATAAAAAATTACTCAACAGAAAAACAGATAAAATTTTATACATAATATAACTTTCTTGATTATCAATACATAAAATTCAATATACAAAAAATAATTTTGCTAAAAATTGATTAAGAAATTCAAGATATTCTATAAAAGCATTCTCACCCCTTCTTCAAAAATACTTATTGTAACAATTGAAACATTGTGATAACATTCTTAATGACAGTCATAAATAATTTTAATCTTACAAAGCGCTCATGAAAATCATTCGCAAAGCAATAATTTTATTTTTATTTACAATATCAAATAATACACTAGATTCTCACACTGCTGCACTTGCAACAATTCCATTATCAATTGTTACGACATGGTATAAATCAAAAGAACAGCAAAAAGCCAGAGAATTTAAATTGGCTCTTGAAACACAATCTCAAGCTGGAGATGTTGTATCTGAAAGAAAGCTTAAAGAATTTAATAAACATTATACCTTATCAACATCTTTAGATGCTCCAATAATCTTATCAGCTACAAGCGTAACGGCACTTTTTGCTGAAAAATTATCGATGTCAACTGGTCATATCGGATCAGCAATGCATCATACCGCGCAAGCAACAATATTACCTTACATCGCTATTGGATTAGCATGCACCAGCATTATAACAACAAGTTATGAATGTCATAACATTAAAAAAGCAATAAAATCTGCACAAGCAATTACTCGTGATACGTTACGCAATGAAGCACAAGATGCTCAAAACTTACTCAAAAAGCTTGAATAATCAAGTCAAATCACACTAAAAAACGGCAGATAGTTGTAAATAAAGACTATCTGCCGTTGTGTTTTATCTGCTATGACCATACATCTTAGTAATTCATACTAGAAAGATACGATGCAAGCTTTAAAAAAAAAATAA
>CANCGK010000051.1 GCA_947377595.1 bacterium
AATGAAAAAATAATCATACTGCAATTCCTTAATCAATTATGAAAAAATATATTTTACTTCGATTCTACTATTTTTTTTAATTCTTGAAAATCAATACTCGCTTTTCCTATCAAAAATCCAGAAATACCTTTTATTTCGGCTAATTGAGGTAATGCAGCATCGCAAACACTTCCACCATATAAAAACATCACATTTTTAGCAATAGGAAGTTGTACAAATAAACTTTGTAAAAAACTAAACACTTCTTGCAACTCTTCTGTTTTTGGTAAAATTCCAGAACCAATTGCATAGATCGGTTCATAGGCTATAAATATTTTTGTTGTCCCATGATATGATGACAATGTATCTAAAATTGCCTCTAATTGATCAAATAACACTTGGCATGTAAAACCTGCTTGTTGTTGCGCTAATGTTTGCCCAATGCAAAAAATAGGACTGATATTTGCAGCTAAAAGCAACTTAAATTTTAATGCTATCAATTCGTTTGATTGACCTAAATATTGTCGAACTTCACTGTGTCCAATAATGCAAAATGAAAGATTAAGTTCTGATAGCGATTGGACACTTACCTGACCAGTATAAGGGCCTGCAATAACATTACTACAATCTTGCGCCCCTACATGCACTGCACTTTTTTTTAATTTTTGCTCTACATAATATAAATGTTCATAGCTTGCTGCAATTCCAATGTATGTATTTTTGTCAGGATGCAAAAAAAGATCATCCCGCAAAGCTTGCTTTGTAAATTTTTTTACTGCAGAAAAAGATTGAAACATTTTCCAATTTGCAAAATAATATCGTATTTTTTTCATGTTATTTTATTTTTCCTAAAACCTTTGACTTTAACCTACAAAAAAAGTATGGTCTCTTATATGAAAAAACTATATCTTATTGTTATGATTTTATCATCATCATCTTTTATAATAAGTATTGATCAAGATAACATAACATTATCTCATGATTTTAACTTTAACAGTTCTTACAATTTATTAGTAGAACAATCTGCGGTATTCATTAAAAATAATGCTGCGATTATATCTGCAATTCCTTTAACTATTTATTATCATCAAGATTTACTACGCACAATACAAAATCATCCTTATGTAAGCTCATACTGCTTATATATGCTATTACACTATCTGTGCGATTGCATTATCGAATATCAGCAAGAACAATCTTTAATAAAATTAACAACCTGTTTAAAAAAAACAGCTGTATCACTTCTCGTCTGCCATGGACTTAAAAATTACATTGAGCAAAAAAATACATCCCAAGAATGGGATAAACAATCTATTGATATCTACAAATATGTAACCAAAAACACTTCTTTTTCTTTTGAACAAATAGAAATCATACTGATGAAAACATATAAAGAATTAAAACAATATTTTGCATCATTGTCATACAGCATAAAAATTGAATCAGAAGAATTCGCTTTTCTTTGTTGTCGATCTTCTATAAATTTACAAACATTATATTACATAACGCAAAATGACCTGCCATTACATCAAGCTCTTTATGAATTTGAGCACAATCAAACATATGACCTTACAATATTATTAAATCTATTACAACATAATATTACTGACAATTTCATGCTTATAGAACAGTATCTTTTAACTGAAAAAACATTGTAGCTTATGATCAAAAAAATATATTGGATGTCCCTGTATATATTATTATCATCTGATATATTCGGACAAGAATTACAATCTTCGATAATTTTATCACCCATCCCTTTAGTAGAATTTAACAAGCTGCAAACTCATCACAGCATAAATGCATCATGGATAAAACCATGTATTCTCCCATTATCTTGCTATTTTTTTTATCAAATTCAAAATACTGATGTTATCAACGATATCACAAATCATCCATTCTTGATTGCATCAATCATATCTAGCATATTTTTTTTATATCCTTGCATGCAAAAATTTAATCAATATGTAACTATAAAACGTGAAATTATAGACATGATACAACATCTATTTCATCTTTTACTCATTGGACATGGTCTTGAAAATAAAATTCTAGAAGATATCAAAAATAAAGAAAAAATAATATCTGGCATTAATATGACATCTTTACAATTTTTTCTAAATCAAGCGTATCAAGCTTGGTTTATTTTATTAGATTACTATCAAGAGCATTATACTTATGAGCGTATCTATACATACAAAATAGAAGAAATTGATTTATTTGAAGTACTCCAAGCATGCAGTTATGAAAAAGATTTACTACCCTTAGCTTTAGAATTTTACGATAAACATAGCGCTGATTATGACTATCAAATTATTTTAAATACCCTAGAATACCAACTTAAACAAATTGATCATAAATTTTATCGATTGCGTTCTGAAAAAATAAATTCATAAAAAGTATATTTTTTATAAAAAAAAATGTTAATGTGCAAAGTATACAATCTCAAAAAACGGAGAAGAAAACTATGCAACTTTTTATACTTTTATTAACATTATCAATACTTGCGTTAGATCTCTATATTGATGCTAACCAACCAATCGTCACAACAACATCTACCTCTTCACCGCTGACTACTTCAACAACATCTGCAACGACAACCCCACAACCGCCTGCACCCGCACCTGCGACTCCATCTACAACGACACCAACCCCTCCTCAAGCCGCTCCTGCAAATGCCCCAACGCCTCCTACGACTACAACCAATGCTTCTACCCCAACGACCCCAGCAACTCCTGCTGTTACGCCCCCTGTTGTTACACCTCCAACGACCCCGGCTGCAACTACGCCACCTGTTGTTGCGTCTACAACTACACCTACGTCTACACCATCAGCGCCTACTACCGCGGCAACACCGGCAACACCTGCTGTGACTACAACAACAACTACTACAACAACGAGCGATGCACCATCTGTTCCAAAAGTTGACACCGTTGTTCAACAAATTTTAATTTCACTCTATATTCAAAATAATTACGAAGAACAAGCTATCTTACAGCAACTCGAGCTCATTTTGACAGATCAAAATACACCCGTCATTAAAGACAATTTAAACATAACAATTAAAGGATCTACCCTGTATAGTCGAGGAACTGTAACGGCTTTTGATATCACGACTCAAAGCAAAAATATTAATAATTTTAGTGGTTTGCAAAGCATAACAATCAACAATAATAAAATTACATTTGATAATATTAAAACAGGATCAACGTTAAGTAATCCTATTAAAATAACGAAGAAAAATGGAAATTGGATTTTAGATAAATAAAATAAAAATAATAATAAATTAAAGCAGTACGACATTATAATTCATTCGTGCTGCTTTAATTTATTATATCAAATTACAGGTAATAGTTTTTTTATCGAATTAAATTTTTAAAATAATTTTCTAAATCTGCCTGACTAACTTTATCATCTTGTCCTGTCATCATATTTTTAACCATCACAAAATTTTGCTCTTGTTCAGTTTGACCAATAACCAAAGCATATTTTGCTTGCAATTTATCTGCTTTACGCAGCTTACTTTTTAATGATGCAGTATCAAGCAAGATATCAACGCACACACCGATAGACTGCAAGTGATCTGCTATCAATATGCCGGTAGCATTTTGCTCTATTTGGCATGGAATAACACAAACAAGAGCTGGCTTTGGTGTTGCAAATTTTTCTTGCTGATTTTCTAAAACCAACAACAATCTTTCCATGCCAATGCCTGCTCCAAATGCTGGCACAAGCTCTTTGCTCCCCAGTTGCTGCGCTAGCGAATCATAGCGACCACCACCACAAAAAGTATTTTGTGCTCCAAGATTTAATCCAACAAATTCAAATACTGTTTTGTTGTAATAATCTAAGCCACGAACCAAGTAAGGATCATGCATAAAAGTAACAGAAAGTTGTAATAACTGCTCTTGCACCATCTGCCATTCAAGTAAACTTTCTGGAGTTAAATGATCAGTAATTTTTGGAGCTCGAGTATATAAATCATGACAAACTTCATTTTTACAATCAAAAACTCGTAAAATATTAGAGTCTTTACGTTGTTTGCACGTATCACACAAAATTGCATCATGCTCAACTAAAAAAGCATACAAATGTTCTTTAAAAATTTGACGATCATGCGGCTGGCCTAAAAAATTAATGTGTAAAACAAAATTTTCTATGTGTAACTTCTCTTCAAATAAATTTGATAGCATGCTGATAAAAAAAGCATCATACATAACATGTGCAGTACCTAAAGATTCAATGCTCACCTGATGAAATTGACGTAATCTGCCTTTTTGTGGCCGTTCATAACGAAATGCTGGGCCATAAGAAAAAACTTTCCAAGGTAACACTAAAGAACCTTGCTCTTGAACAAATGCCCGTACCGTTCCGGCTGTCATTTCTGGCCGCAAACAAATACGCTCACGATCACTTTTTGACTGCACAATAAACATTTCTTTGCCTACGACATCGGTTGCAACACCAAGTCCTCGTTCAAAAAGTTCTACTGATTCTAAAATTGGCGTTGAAATTTGTGAAAAATTATAATTTTTAAGATGTGATTGAATAATTTGCAACACGCCATCAGTCAATCGATAGTCTAAAATATCTTGAGTACCTTTTATTAACGAAAACATAGAAAACCCTTTACGTCAAAGCTTTTTAGTTGATAGTATAGCAGAATCGTGCGACAAGCAACAGTCAATATAAAAAATTATATTGACTATATATCATAAAAATTGTTAGAAAAGTAGGTATGAAATTTCTCAATTTTTAAAAAGATAAAAATTATAGAACTCATAGGAGGAAAAAAGTAAAAATTTTTCAAGGGATTTTTTTGACATATCATCTGTTTTAATAAAAAAGGATAAGGATTATTATGAAAAAAGTTATAGCCCTCGGGTTAGCAGCGATTTTCTCAGCTTCAGCAATGCGTGCTGATCAACAAAACTGGAATACCGCAAATACCTTCTTACACTTCGAAACTCCGTTCCAAACAGCTTCTCCAGAACGTGTTGCACTTTTCAACACAGAAGATCTTCGTACAAAACACAGAGCTTCTCACAATGGCGATGTTCAATTCGTCGTATTTGGTAACCAAAATACAAACCAATCTGATGCTGCTGCATACTACATGCCAGGCGGTGCAGAAAGTTTAACATTTAATGCAAGTATCGATGCAAACAACGAAGGTACAAATTCTGTTGTAACATACTGGCAAGGTGTGCAAGGTGCAGTAACTCAAGCGCAAGTAAGTCAAGGTAATTTTTTAAATATTGCTCGTGCAACATCTTCTTCTGCTGCAACTGATTTAAGCATTCAAAGCGATCCAGCAGGAATTCCAGTTTTAAACAATCTTGGTTTTGTAAGCAATGCAACTGGACCTGTATACTCAGCATTAACTAATAATGTTGGCGGTGCTGTTGTTGCTGGTGATTTTGTTGTTGGCACAGGTGTTACTGGTGAATATGCACCGTTTGATTTAACAGGCTTAAGCGGTTTAATTAATAATCAACAAGCTGTTATTGGTGAATTCCAAATTGATACAAATAAAAATATCAACATTATGCGTCCTTGGAACTTTGGTGTTGGTTATGCTCCAAATGTTCAATTTGGATCTCCTGTTTCTGAATCTGCATTTGTTAGCGCAATTACTCCAGAATTAAAACGTTCTTTCTGGGCAATTGGTGCAACTTGGAAACAACTTTTATCTGATCATAATGATAAAGGCTTCTTCCTTGAATTATCAACTGCATTGCAACAAGTTACTATGAACATGAATTTAAACGAAAATGTAGTTGTTCCACTAGTTGCTGCTCCACAAGGTTCTGATGAAACTTGGGCTGCATCATGGGCAACTTATGATACAGGCGACCTCGTTGCTCCACAAACAATGACCGAAGCTTTTGCACAAGAAGCATGGTTGTACGGTAAAGTTGATGGTGCACAAAGTGTCACACGTCTTGCAGATATCGAATTGAAATTGGGTTACCAATTTATCTGTGAAGAAAACGTTATGTCAAACATGTTTGCAGGTATCGTGATTCCAACAGGTAACAAAGCTAAATCAGAATTTTTAGCAGAACCAATCGTTGGTAACGGCTTCCACTTTGCAATTATGCTTGGTGGTACACAAGAAATTCAATTAGACATGGGCAGCAAAACAAGATGGTCAATGCGTTCTGACACAAGTTTCCGTTATTTATTCCAAAATACACAAGTACGTTCATTTGACACTATGAGCAATGGTCAATGGTCACGTTACATGATGGTATGGCCAAATTACGAAGCAGAACAAGTAAATGGTGAAGTTGGTCAAGGTTCTCAATTACGTAATTATACTCCTGGTATTAACGTATTTACTCAAGAAATGCATGTAACGCCTCGTGCACAAGCTCGTATTAACGAAGCTATTGTTCTAGAACATGGTAGCTTAAAAGCTGAATTTGGTTGGAACATGATGATTCGTCAAGCTGAAGAAGTATCTTTAGTTAATGATTGGGTTAATGATTCTGTAGCGTTTGTTGATGCTTCAAACAATTCAACATCTTTATATAATCAAACACGTACTATCTACAATGATTCTTACCAATCAACTCCTGTAGCAGTAGCTGCTGGCGATAGTCAACCATTCTATAACTATGCTTCAATTTCTGCATCTGATCTTAATTTAGATTCAGCAGCATCACCAGCAGTGTACACAAATACTCCATACCTAGCTCTTGGTTATGCATTTAACGAAGAAAAATCAAGCGTATTTAGTATTGGTGTTTCTTACGAATTGTCTGCAACAAATGGTTATATCAATGATTGGATGCTTTGGGGTAAATTCGGATTTACATTCTAAGCTGAATAAAATCATTTAAAAAGGAAAATAAGAATTATGAAAACAACAAAAAAAATCCTTCTTGCAGTAGGGCTTTTG